>NZ_JBEYZW010000013.1:0-115456 GCF_040646215.1 Streptomyces sp. NPDC046215
CCCCACCCGCCCCCCCCCCCCCGGGGGGGGGGTCCCCCGGGGGGGCGTGCTTCGGCCCCCCCACCCCCCCACCCCCCCCGTCCGGCAGCTCCTAATCGGGCAGTTCGTCCATCGTCGGGTACGACGGCTGCGCGCCCGGGCGGGTCACGGACGCCGCGCCCACCCGTACCGCGAGGCGGACCGCCTCCACCAGCGAGGATCCGCGCGCGAGCCGGCCGGCGAGGGCCCCGGTGAAGGCGTCCCCGGCCCCCGTGGTGTCCACGGCGCGGACCTGCGGGCCCCGCACGGCGGTCGGTTCGCTCTCCCCGGCGGCCAGGGCCAGGGCGCCCTCGCCGCCGAGGGTCACCACGACCGAGCGCGCTCCCCGCCCGAGCAGTGCGCGGGCCCGGTCGGCGGGCGTGCCGTCCGCGAGCCCGGACAGCTGCTTCGCCTCATGCTCGTTGACGACCAACGGGTCGGCCGCGGCCAGGAGTTCGGGATCCAGGGACTCGGGGGTGGGGGAGGGGTTCAGCACCACGCGGGTGCCGGCCTCCCGGGCGACGGCGACCGCCGCCCGCACCGTGGCCGGGGGGATCTCCAGCTGGAGCGAGAGCACCGCCGACGCGGCGACGACCTCCCGCGCCGCGGTCACGTCCGCGGGCGAGAGACGGGCGTTGGCGCCGGGCGAGACCACGATGGAGTTGTCGCCGTCCGGGCCCACGACGATCATCGCGGTGCCGGTCCGGGCCCCCTTCTCCACCAGCACGTGCCGCAGCTCCGTGCCCGCCTCGCGCTGGCCGTCCAGCAGCAGCGTGCCGAACGCGTCGTCACCGACCTTGGCCAGCAGGGCCGTCCGGGCCCCGAGCCGGGCGGCCGCGGCGGCCTGATTGGCCCCCTTGCCACCGGCGGACTCCACCAGATCCGTGCCCAGCACCGTCTCGCCCGCGCCCGGCCGGCGCTCCACCCGGACCGTCAGGTCCGCGTTGGCCGAGCCGACCACCAGGACGTCGTACGCCATCTCTTCGCCGTTCTCGCTGCTCTCGCTCATCGTCACACCTCTACCCTGTCAGCCGTCGAACCCGGCCGCGTTGTCGCGGTCCACCAGCACCACCGGCACCTTCACCGAGCGCGGCAGCTTCCGGCCCTCGGCGGCCCGCACCGCCCAGTCCACCGCCTGCTTGCCGAGCAGCTTCGGCTGCTGGGCCACGGTCGCCGTCAGCGTGCCGCCGCGCACGGCCGCTATCCCGTCGGGCGTGCCGTCGAAGGCCACGACCTTCACGCCCCGGCCCGACGCGGCGCCCAGCGTCTTCGACGCGCCGAGCGCCATCTCGTCGTTGGCGGCGAAGACGCCGGTGATGTCGCGGTGCGCCTGGAGCATGTTCGCCATCACGTCCATGCCCTTGGCGCGGTCGAAGTCCGCGGGCTGCCGGGCGACCACCCGGATTCCGGGGTACGCCCGGATGCCCTCCTCGAAGCCCTTGCCGCGCTCACGGGCGGCCGACGTCCCCGGCAGGCCCTCCAGGAACGCCACCTTGCCCCTGCCGCCCAGCGACTCGGCGAGCGCCTTCGCGGCCAGCCGCCCGCCGGCCACGTTGTCGGAGGCGATGGTCGAGCCGACTTTCCCGCCGTTGACGCCCCGGTCGATGGAGATCACCGGCACGCCGGCCCGGTTCGCCACGCCCACCGCGGGCACCGCCGCGTCGGAGTCGACGGGGTTGATGATCGCGGCCTTGACGTTCTGACTGGTGAACGTCTCCATCTGGTTGATCTGCTGCGTCGGGTCGTTCTGCGCGTCCGTGACGTTGATTTTCAAGCCGCGGGCCTTCGCCTCCTCCTGCGCGCCCTTCTTGATGCCGAGGAAGAAGGGGTTGTTCATCGTGGACAGCGCCAGCCCGAGATCCGTGTGGCCGCCCCGGTCGCAGCCCGACAGCGCCAGGGACGCCGTCAGCGCCGCCACCACGGCCAGCGCCCGCCCCCTCCTCGCGCGCCCCTTCATCGTGTCCCCCTTCGTCCCCTTCATCGAGAACTCCGGCGGCGCAGCGTGTCCAGGAGCACGGCCAGGGCGATGACCAGGCCCGTGGCCACCTGCTGCCAGAAAGCGGACACGCTCAGCAGGTTGAGGCCGTTGCGCAGCACGGCGAGGATCAGCGCCCCGATCAGGGTGCCGGACGCCTTCCCCGAGCCGCCCGACAGGCTCGCCCCGCCGATGACCACGGCCGCGATGGCGTCCAGTTCGTAGCCGACGGCCGCCTGCGGCTGTGCCGAGGTCAGCCGGGAGGCCAGCACGATGCCCGCCACCGCGGCGAACAGCCCGGAGAGCGCGTAGACGACCAGCTTGCGGCGCTTGACGTCGATGCCCGACAGCCGGGCCGCCTCCTCGTTGCCGCCGATCGCGAACATCGCCCGGCCCGTGTACGTCCGGGCCAGGATCAGCGCCGCGATCAGCCCCATGGCCACCATCACCAGGACCGGGACCGGCAGCCAGCCGCCCAGCGTGTCGCCGAGCCGGGCGAGCGAGGACGGGAAGGCGGTCGGAGACCCGCCGGAGATCACCAGGGCCAGGCCGCGGCCCACCGAGAGCATCGCCAGCGTGGCGATGAAGGCCGGCAGCCTGCCGTAGGCGACCAGGGCGCCGGACACCAGCCCGGCCGCCGCGCCGACCCCGAGGCCCAGCAGCACCGCGAGCCACACCGGGAGCCCCTCGGAGGTGGCGGCCCAGGCGACCACGGTCGCCGACAGCGCCGCCACCGAGCCCACGGACAGGTCGATGCCCGCCGACACGATCACGAACGTCACGCCGAACGCGAGGATCGCCGTCACCGACGCCTGCACCCCGACATTGAGCAGGTTCTGCCCGTTGAGGAAGTCCCGGGACAGCACCGCCATCACTACGACCAGGGCCACCAGGCCCCCCAGGGGCCCGTTGCGCAGTACCGCCCTCGCGAACCACTGCCCGGGGAAGCTCCCCGGGGCCCGCACCGCCTCAGCCGACATCGGAGCCCTCCATCGCGCTCTCGTCACCGTTCCTCGAATCCGTGGGCTGCCGTACGGCCAGCTCCATCACGGCGTCCTGTGTGGCCTGTTCACCCGACAGCTCGCCGACGAGCCGGCCCTGCGCCATCACCAGGACGCGGTCGCTCATCCCGAGCACCTCCGGCAGGTCGCTGGAGATCATCAGCACCGCGCGGCCCGCCGCCGTCAGCTCGTTGACGAGCTGGTAGATCTCGACCTTCGCGCCGACGTCGATGCCGCGCGTCGGCTCGTCGAGGATGAGCAGCCGGGCACCGGCCAGCAGCCACTTCCCGATGACGATCTTCTGCTGGTTGCCGCCGGACAGGGTGCGCGCCGACTGGTCCAGACCGCTCATCCGCACCTTCAGCCGCTCGGCGACCGCGGCCGCCTCGCGGCGCTGCCCCCGCCGGTCCACGAGCCCGCGGCGGGTGTCCCGGTCGAGCCGGGCCAGGGTGAGGTTGTCGGCGAGCGAGGCGTCCAGGAGCAGCCCCTGGCCCTTGCGGTCCTCCGGCACGAGCCCGAGCCCGGCCCGCATGGCCGCCCGGACGTCGCCGCGGGCCAGGGCCGCCCCGTCCACCTCGACGCTGCCCGCGTCGTACCCGTCCACGCCGAACAGCGCCCGCGCCACCTCCGTGCGGCCGGCGCCGACCAGCCCGGCGAGGCCGACGACTTCACCGGCCCGCACCTCGAAGCCGATGTCGGTGAACGCCGGGCCCGTGCCGCCGCCCGCGCGGGTCAGCCCGCGCACTTTCAGCAGTGGCGGGCCCGGCTCGGGCGGCGCCTGCCGCGGGTACTGCTCGGCGATGTCGCGGCCGACCATCAGCCGGATCAGCTCGTCCTCGCCGGTCGAAGCGGGCACCTCGGCCACCGAGCGGCCGTCGCGCAGGACCGTCACCCGGTCCCCGAGCGCCGCGATCTCCTCCAGGTGATGGGTGATGAAGAGGACCCCCACCCCGCTGTCGCGGAGTTCGCGGACGATGCCGAAGAGCGTGGCCACCTCGCCGGAGGTCAGGACGGCGGTCGGCTCGTCCATGATCAGCACCCGGGCGTCCAGGCTCAGCGCCTTGGCGATCTCCACCATCTGCAGCCGGGCGATGCCGAGTCCGGCGACCGGCGCGGCGGGGGAGACGTCCAGGCGCACCCGGCGCAGCAGTTCCGCGGCCTTCGTGCGCATCGCGCGCCGGTCGATCAGGCCGAGCGGGGTGCGCGGCTGGCGGCCCAGGAAGATGTTCTCGGCGACGGTGAGGCCGGGGACGAGGTTGAACTCCTGGTGGATCGTGGCGATGCCGAGCCGCCCGGCGTCCTGCGCGGAGCGGACGGTGACCTCCTCGCCGTCCACCAGGACGCGGCCCTCGTCGGGGCGGTGCGCGCCGGAGAGCATCTTGATCAGCGTGCTCTTGCCCGCGCCGTTCTCGCCGAGGAGGACGTGCACCTCGCCGGCGCGCAGGCTCAGGTCCACCCCGTCCAGCGCCCGGACGCCCGGGAAGGACTTCGTGACCCCTTCCACGCGCAGCAGTTCCCGTCCGCCGCCCGGAACGTCGTCGTTGACGCCGGTCATGCGCTGCCCCTCTCGGTCTTCCTCGGTGGGTCTTTCCCCGTGGGTCTTTCTCAGTGGGTGGGCGGTTCGCCGCAGGAGCGGCGCGTGACGAGCCGGGCGGGCAGCAGGACCGAGCCGGCCGGACGGCCCTCGATCCGCTCCAGCAGGGCGTGCACGGCGGCGCGGCCCAGCGCGCGCGTCGGCTGGGCGATCGCGGTCAGCGGCGGGTCGGTGTGCGCGAACCACGGCACGTCGTCGAAGGCGACGAGCGCCACGTCGGCGGGGATGCTCAAGCCCTGGGCCCGCACCTCGTCCAGGGCGCCGAGGGCCATGAGGTTGTCGGTGGCGAGGACGGCGTCAGGTGGCTCGGGCAGGTTCAGCAGGGACGCCATAACGTGCCGCCCCCCGGCGGGCGAGAGGTCCGGGGAGGAGCCGGTCCGCTCCGCGGGCAGCGCGATGCCGTGCCCGGCCAGCGCGGCCCGGAACAGCTCCAGCCGCTCGTCCCCGACGGGGGTGCCCGCGGGCGCGACGATGACGGCCGGGCGCCGGCGGCCCAGCGCGGCCAGGTGGGCGGCCAGGGCGGTCAGCGCTTCCCGCCCCTCCGCCCGTACGCAGGGCGCGGCGACGCCGGGAACGGCGCGGTCGAGCAGCACCAGGGGGGTGCCGGAGGCGACGGCCTCCGCGAGCATCGCGGACCCGGTCCCGGCGGAGCTGACCAGCAGCCCGTCGATGCGGCGGTCGAGCAGCGTGCGGATGTGGTCGTCCTGCTGCTCGGGGCTCTCGCCCGCGTTGCCGATGATCAGGCTGTAGCGCAGCGCCCGGGCCTCCTGCTCGACGGCGTCGGCGAGCTCGGTGAAGAAGGGGTTGCGCAGGTCGCTGATGACGAGCCCGAGGGTGCGGGTGCGCGCGGTGCGCAGGGAGCGGGCGACGACGTTGGGCCGGTAGCCGAGCTCCGCGACGGCGGCGAGCACCCGGTCCCGGGTGGTGGCCACGGGCGAGCGGCCGTTGAGCACCCGGGAAACGGTGGCGACGGACACGCCGGCCCGTTCGGCCACGTCCTTGATGTTCGCCATGTCGCCTCCGGCGGGGCCGTGGATGTAATCGATTTCGCGGTGGGGTGAGGGTTAGGTAATCGATTACACGTCGGGGCCGTCAAGGGCGCGCGAGTGTGGCGCGCGTCACGGACTCCGGCCGGGGGTGTCGGTGTCGGGGGCGGGTGCGCTGCCGCGTGGCGGCCTCGGGGGACCTGGGCGGACCCGGGCCGCAGGGCCGGGTCCGGCTGCGCAGGGCAACCGGAGCCTGACGTGAACAGCCGGCGATCCCGGCGGCCGTGTCCGCCGTGGTGGGGTACAGGCCGAAGGCCCGTGCCACCCGAGTGGGGGCCGGGCCGCGCTCGCGGCTGCTCCGTGGGGATCGTCGGGGATCGTCGGCGTGCATCCTGAGCCGGCCGTGGTCCGGGCCGATGCCGCCTACGCCGGTGGCCTGGTCGGCCGCGCCCACCCGTTCCTCACGCTCATGATGAAGACCGTCAGCCGGCCGGAGGGCGCGCCCGGGTTCGTCATCCTGCCCGCCGTCGGGTTGCCGCACGCTCGATCGCGTGGATCATTCGGGCCCGCGGAACGGCCCGCAGAGAGGCCCGCGACGACGAGAGGCCGCCGCGGCACTCGGAGGTGCTGATCACTTGGGCGGCGATCCCGCTCGTGACCCGTTCGGCGCCCTGCCGGGCGGCGTCGTTGCCCGGTGGGAGTCGGCGCGTTGGTCCAGGATCGCTCGGCATGAAGCTGGTCTGCCACCCCTGACGGGACGCGGCGGCAGACCAGCCATCGTGACGTGCCTTCGGAAGGTGCCTCAGCCGACGCAACTTCCGATCGGCTGCCAGTACCAGGGGCCACCAGCGTCCTCCCGGCAGTACTGGTACCACACGTTGCGGTCGCACATGAACCGGTTCTGGCACACCCGCTGCGGGGAGTCGACAGAGGCTGGGCGGCAGTTCCCGGCGGGAGCACCGTTCGCCGTCGATTCTGCTTGGGCGGACGCGGCGGGAGCTGCCAGGAGCACGGCGCCGAGCAGCAGGCCGCTGACAACGGACAGGCGTTGCATCAACATGGGCGGACACCTTTCGATGACGTGCGCGCTCCGTACCGGACAACTCGCGGTGCACGGCCGCTCGTTGCGGTCGATCAGGAACGGGCAGGCCGTACGCGGTGTCTGCCCGATCCGTCTCCTGCTCCGAAGGATCCGGTCCTGACGCGAAAGCTCCGAGAGTGCGGACGGAAAATTCACCCGTGCGCATGAAGTAGTCGTATTGGCCGAGCGCTGGGACGCGGCACTTCAGCCCGGCCAGCTCCACTCCGCGACCTCCGGCATGTCCACGCCGTGTTCGCGGATCCAGGCGTGGTGGCGGGTGCGGGCGTCGGCCATGGCCTGGCGCACGGCCACCGCCCGGGCCCCGAGGCCGGGGACGCGGTCGATGACGTCCATGACGAGGCGGTAGCGGTCCAGGTCGTTGCGGACGACCATGTCGAAGGGGGTGGTCGTGGTGCCCACCTCCTTGTAACCGCGGACGTGCAGGTCGCCATGGCCGGTGCGGCGGTAAGTGAGGCGGTGGATGAGCCACGGGTATCCGTGGTACGCGAAGACGACCGGCTTGTCGCGGGTGAACAGCGCGTCGTACTCCGCGTCCGTCATGCCGTGCGGGTGCTCGCCGTGGGCCATCAGGCGGGTCATGTCGACGACGTTGACCACGCGGAGGGCCAGTTCCGGCAGGTGGCGGCGCAGCAGCCCGGCCGCGGCCAGCACCTCCTGGGTGGGGACGTCACCGGCGCACGCGAGCACCGCGTCGGGCTCGCGCGCCGTGCCCTCGCTGCCCGCCCACGTCCACACCCCGGCGCCCCGGGCGCAGTGGGCGCGCGCCTCCTCCAGGCTCAGCCAGTCGAAACAGGGCTGCTTTCCCGCGACGATGACGTTGACGTAGTCGCGGCTGCGGAGCGCGTGATCGGCCACGGACAGCAGCGTGTTGGCGTCCGGCGGGAGGTAGACGCGCACGACCTCGGGCGACTTGTTGAGGACGTGGTCGACGAAGCCGGGGTCCTGGTGGGAGAAGCCGTTGTGGTCCTGGCGCCACACGTGCGAGGTGAGCAGGTAGTTGAGCGAGGGGACGGGCCGCCGCCAGGGCAGGGCGCGGGAGGTCCGCAGCCACTTGATGTGCTGGTTGACCATGGAGTCGACGATGTGGACGAACGCCTCGTAGCAGGAGAACAGGCCGTGCCGGCCGGTGAGGGTGTAGCCCTCCAGCCAGCCCTGGCAGAGGTGTTCGGAGAGCACCTCCATCACCCGGCCGTCGTGGGCGAGGTGCTCGTCGGTGGGCAGGGTCGCCGCCTGCCACGCCTTGCCGGTCGCGGCGTAGAGGGCGTCCAGGCGGTTGGAGTCGGTCTCGTCCGGGCCGACCACGCGGAAGTTCCGGGAGGCGGTGGTGCCGGCCATGATCTGGGCGAGGAAATTGCCGAGGACGCGCGTGGGCTCGTGCCGGCCCGCGCCGGGCTTGTCCACCGGGACCGCGTAGTGCTCCAGGGGCGGCATCGGCAGCGACCGGGTGAGCAGACCGCCGTTGGCGTGCGGGTTCGCGCCCAGGCGCCGGTCGCCCTCCGGGACGTGCGCCAGGACCTCGGGGCGCGGGCGGCCGTCCTCGTCGAAGAGCTCCTCCGGCCGGTACGAGCGCAGCCAGTGCTCCAGTTGGCGCAGGTGGTCGGGGTTGTCCCGGACCCCGGGCAGGGGCACCTGGTGGGCGCGCCAGGTGTCCTCGACGGGCAGCCCGTCGACCTCGGCCGGCCCCGTCCAGCCCTTCGGGGTGCGCAGCACGATCACCGGCCAGTGCGGCCGGTCGCCCACCCCGCCCTCGCGGGCGACGCGCTGGGCGGTCGCGATGTGGTCCAGCGCCCGGTCCATGGCGGCGGCCATCGCGCGGTGGACCTTCGCCGGGTCGTCCCCGGTGACGTAGAGCGGCTCGTGCCCGTAGCCGCGCAGCAGCCGGTCCAGCTCCTCCTCGGGGAGGCGGGCGAGGACCGTCGGGTTGGCGATCTTGTAGCCGTTGAGGTGGAGGATCGGCAGGACCGCGCCGTCGTGGACCGGGTCGAGGAACTTGTTGGCGTGCCAGGAGCCGGCCAGCGGTCCGGTCTCGGCCTCGCCGTCGCCGATGACGCAGGCGACCAGCAGGCCGGGGTTGTCGAACGCGGCGCCGTAGGCGTGGGCCAGGGAATAGCCGAGCTCACCGCCCTCGTGGAGGGAACCGGGCGTCTCGGGGGCGACGTGGCTGGGCACCCCGCCGGGGAAGGAGAACTGGCGGAACAGCCGCTCCATGCCGTCGGCGTCCCGGCTCACGTCCGGGTACACCTCGCTGTAGCTGCCCTCCAGCCAGGAGTTGGCGAGCACGGCCGGTCCGCCGTGCCCGGGCCCCCACACGCAGATGGCGTCCAGATCGCGGGACTTGACGACCCGGTTGAGATGCGTGTGGACGAGATTGAGCCCCGGCGAGGTCCCCCAGTGCCCCAGCAGCCGGGGCTTGACGTGCTCGGGCTCCAGGGGCACGGCCAGCAAGGGGTTGCTCATGAGGTAGATCTGGCCGACGGCCAGGTAGTTGGCGGCGCGCCAGTGCGCGTCCAGGGCCGCCACCTCGGTGTCGGTCAGGCCGCCCGGGGCCGGTGCGGCCCCGGGGTCGGACGTCGGGTGGCGCGTGGTCATGGGACTCCTCCGTGACGGCGGCGGCCGGGGCCGGTGCGGCCGCCTCGTCGTGCGCCGGGACCGCCCGGAGGGCCTCCGGCGGGGGCCCTGCACCAGCCGGGTTGCGCTCCCGGGTACCCCCGGCCCGCGAGGGAAAACGGGCGCGCCCCCACCCGGTCACCGTGCGTGCCGGGCCGGTGGCCCCGAGTCGCGGGATCGCGAGGGGCGGGTGATGCTGAGGGGACCGTGGCCGACACCGGCCGCCCGGCCCCCAGGCACGGTGGCGCCGTCCCTACCGGCGCCTCCGGCGCCCCTTCGGGCAGCCGGACCGCGGAGGTGCTTCGGCCGGCAGGCACTCCTTGGTGCAGGAGCGAGGAAACACCGTGACCATGGCCGAGACGACCCACCGCCGCCGCACCCGGGAGGCGCCCGATACCGCGGACGCCTTCCGCCGCCTGGCGAGCCTTCCCGACGGCCCCGAGCGGGCCCGGCTGCGGCAGGAGGTGATCGCGGCGTGGCTGCCCATGGCCGAGCGGATCAGCCTGCGGTTCCGCAGCAGCGGCGAGAGCCCCGCGGACCTGCGGCAGGTGGCCGCGCTGGGCCTGGTCAACGCCGTGGACCGCTACGACCCGGAGCTCGGGTACGCCTTCGAGACCTTCGCCGTGCCCACCATCAACGGCGAGCTCAAGCGCCACATCCGCGACCACGCCTGGTCGGTGCACATCCCGCGCCGCGACCAGGAGCTCCGCATCGCCGTCCGCTCCGCCCAGGTCGCCCTGGGCCGCCGCGGGGACCACACCCGCAGCAGCCCGGCCGAGCTGGCGGCGGAGAGCGGGCTCTCGGAGGAGGAGGTGCGGCGCGGGCTGGCCGCGGAGGGGGTGCACCACACGCTCTCGCTGGACCACCCGGTGCTCGGTGCCGACGGGCTCCCGCTCGCCGACACCCTCGGCAGCGCCGACGGCGCGCTGGAGCTGGTGGTCGACCGGCAGTCCCTGCGGCCTCTGCTGAGCGCGCTGCCCGAGCGCGAGCGGTACGTCCTGTACTGGCGCTTCTTCGGCAACCTCACGCAGAAGCAGATCGGTGCCCGGCTCGGGGTCTCCCAGATGCAGATCTCCCGCATCCTCAGCCGCACCTGTGCCCGGCTGCGGCGGGAGCTGCTCGGCCCGGCAGGCCCGCCGGGCCGCACCCCCACCCCCGGCTGAGCCCCCTTCCGATCCCTATCTCCCGAGGCAGGCAGGCGTCCCATGTCCTCAAGCCACACCCATCTGACCCCCGACCTCCCGCCGATCGTCGAGGTGCCCGATCTGCCCGGCGCCCAGCGGCCCCGCAAGAAGCGCGAGGACACCGCCGGCCGGGACGGGCCCGGACATGGTGGTGGCGCCCACCATGAACATGATGGGCGCCACGAACGCGCGGGTGAGGACTCCGGCGGCTGACTGTGACCCTCCCCGGCGCGCGGACCGCGCGGGAGAGGCTAGTGAGCCGCTCCGGGCGCGGAGGTCACCACTTGTCGTGGCCGCCACCGTGGCCGTAGCCGTGCTTGTCGTAGTCACCGTGCTTGTCGTGCTTGTGGTGACCGTCGATGTTGGCGCAGGTGTTACCGAAGGTCGGGTTCAGCAGACCGACGATGTCAATCGTGTTGCCGCAGAGGTTGATCGGCACCTGGACGGGCACCTGAATGACGTTGCCCGAGATGATGCCGGGGGAGCCCACGGCCGCGCCCTGCGCTCCGGAGTTGGCCGTAGCTACTCCCGCGGCGCCGGAAACGGCGGCGCCGGCAGCGACGGTCAGAGCGGCGACCTTGGCGATACGCGACATGGCTAAACCTTTCTCATGGGTGGTGAGCGGCAATTGTTGCCGGAGAAGCCGGAGGGATTTGCCCAATATGGGCATGAGGGGGCGTAATTAACCCGAAAAGCCCAATAAGTCATACGGGATGACGCACGCGTGGGCGGGCCCCGCCGGGGCGCACTCTGCCCGGCATCCCCGCAGGTGGGGGCTCCCGCGGCTGCCCCGGGCCCCGGCCGGGCGACTCTTGCGGCCCGCGCGAGGCCCCTGCCCGGGAAGATCCCCCCGGGGCGACGGCGCCTGGCTCGCGCCCCCACGACCCCGGCGCCCGGGTGATCCTTCCGTTCGGCCCCCGGCGGCCGGGTTTGGCGTGGCCGCCCCCCGCTACGTACAGTTCTTCGAGGCTCCAATAGATCAGAGCTTCAATAGATCAGAAGAACTGGGAAACGACAGCGCCGATGACGGTCACTGAAGAAAGCCGCGACGGTGCAGCCCACCTGTCGGGCATCGATCCGCAGCGGATGGCGGTCTGCCTGAGCGTGCTCGAAGAGCTCGACCAGCTGCCCGTCGACCACCCCGACGCGATCGAGATCCGGCGCGCCACCGCCGGCATCTACCGCACGGTGAAGCAGCGCCGCCGTCAGGAGCGCCGGGCCGCCAAGACCGCCAACGACCGGGCCGTCACCGAAGCCACCGCGACCGGCGCCGCCGACCGCATCGACGACGAGACGCGCGGCATCCCGCTCGCCGCCACCTCCGCCGCCCAGATCGTCGGCATCCTCGAGCGCCCCCGGTCCTGCTACATCTGCAAGACCCGCTACGTCGAGGTCGACGCCTTCTACCACCAGCTGTGCCAGCCCTGCGCCGCGGAGAACCGCGCCCGCCGGGACGCCCGCACGGACCTGACCGGCAAGCGCGCCCTGCTCACCGGCGGCCGCGCGAAGATCGGCATGTACATCGCCCTGCGGCTGCTGCGGGACGGCGCGCACACCACCGTCACCACCCGGTTCCCCAACGACGCCATCCGCCGGTTCAAGGCCATGCCGGACAGCGCCGACTGGATCCACCGCCTCAAGATCGTCGGCATCGACCTGCGCGACCCCGCCCAGGTCGTCGCCCTGGCCGACTCCGTCGCCGCCGAGGGCCCGCTCGACATCCTGATCAACAACGCGGCCCAGACCGTCCGCCGCAGCCCCGCCGCCTACCGCGAGCTGGTCGCCGCCGAGGCCGCCCCGCTGCCCGCGGGCGAGCTCCCGGCCTCGGTCGTCTTCGGCGCCTTCGGCAGCGGCGCCCAGGCGGCGCTGCCCAGCCCCGCGGGCGGCGCCCACGACGAGCTGACCCCCCAGGCCCTCACCGACCTCGCGCTGACCAGCGGCTCCGCCTCGCTCGCCCGCGTCGAGGCCGGCACCGCGATCGACGCCGGCGGCCTCGTCCCCGACCTGGACGCCACCAACACCTGGATCCAGCGCGTCAACGAGGTCGACCCCGTCGAGCTCCTCGAAGTGCAGCTCTGCAATGTCACGGCCCCGTTCGTGCTGGTCAGCCGGCTGCGCCCGGCGATGGCCGCGTCGGCCGCCCGCCGCAAGTACATCGTGAACGTCTCCGCCATGGAGGGCGTCTTCAGCCGGGGCTACAAGGGCCCCGGCCACCCGCACACCAACATGGCCAAGGCCGCGCTGAACATGCTCACCCGCACCAGCGCCCAGGAGATGCTGGAGGCCGACGGCATCCTCATGACCGCCGTCGACACCGGCTGGATCACCGACGAGCGCCCGCACCCCGACAAGGTGCGCCTCGCCGAGGAGGGCTTCCACGCCCCGCTCGACCTCGTCGACGGCGCGGCCCGGGTCTACGACCCGATCGTCCGCGGCGAGCAGGGCGAGGACCTGTTCGGCTGCTTCCTGAAGGACTACAAGCCCGCGAACTGGTAGTCGCCGCCCGCCGCCCGACGACCGCCCGCCCCGACCACGTCCGGGGCGGGCGGTCTCGCGCGTACCGGGCCCCTGACGGGGCTCCCGCACCCGGAAGGCCAGCCCCGCGTGGCGCGAGGCGTGGTCGGCGGGGGAGCGTGGACCTCATGGACCCCATGGACACAGCAGCGAACGACCACGGCCGCACCGGCGACGGGGAGCCGCGGCCACGGGTGCTCGTCGCCGGGGCGACCGGCTACATCGGCGGGCGGCTCGTCCCCCTGCTCCTCGGCGCCGGCTACCGGGTGCGCTGCCTGGCCCGCGACCCGGGCCGGCTGCGCGACCAGCCGTGGGCCGGCCGCGTCGAGACCGTCAAGGGCGACGTGACGCGCCCCGACACCCTCCCCGACGCCTTCGAGGACGTCGACGTCCTGTACTACCTCGTCCACGCGCTCGGCACCGGCCGGGACTTCGAGGAGACCGACCGGCGGGCCGCGCTCGCGGTCGGCCGCGCCGCCAAGGCCGCCGGGCTGCGCCGCATCGTCTACCTCGGCGGACTGGCCCCCCGGCAGGTCCCCGAACGCGCCCTCTCCCCGCACCTGCGCTCGCGCGCGGAGGTCGGCCGGATCCTCCTCGACAGCGGCGTCCCCACCGCCCAGCTGCGCGCCGCCGTGATCATCGGCTCCGGCTCGGCGTCCTTCGAGATGCTCCGCTACCTCACCGAGCGGCTGCCGGTGATGGTCACCCCCAGCTGGGTCAGCACCCGCATCCAGCCCATCGCCGTCCGCGACGTGCTGCGCCTGCTGCTCGCGGCGGCCGAGCTGCCCCCGGAGGTCAGCCGCAGCTTCGACATCGGCGGCCCGGACGTCCTCACCTACCGGCAGATGATGATCCGCTACGCGGCCGCGGCCCGGCTGCCGCGCCGCCTCATCCTGCCGGTGCCGGTGCTCACGCCCGCCCTGTCCAGCCTCTGGGTCGGCCTGGTCACCCCGGTGCCGAGCGGCATCGCCCGGCCGCTCGTGGAGTCGCTGCGGTACGAGGTGATCTGCCGCGAGCGCGACATCGCCCGGTACGCGCCCACTCCGCCGGAGGGCCTGATCGGCTTCGACGAGGCCGTGCGCCTGGCCCTCAAGCGGGTCCGGGACGCCGACGTCGCGACCCGCTGGTCCTCCGCGTCCCTGCCCGGCGCCCCCAGCGACCCGCTGCCCTCGGACCCGGACTGGTCCGGCGGCAGCCTCTACGAGGACCGCAGGGAGCTGAGCGTCGACGCCCCCGCGGAGCGGCTCTGGCGGGTCGTCGAGGGCATCGGCGGCGAGAACGGCTGGTACTCCTTCCCGCTCGCGTGGTCCGTCCGGGGTGCCATGGACCGCCTCGTCGGGGGCGTCGGCCTCCGCCGCGGCCGCCGCGACCCGCACACCCTGCGCGTCGGCGACTCCCTCGACTTCTGGCGCGTCGAGGCGCTGGAGCAAGGCCACATCCTGCGACTGCGCGCGGAAATGCGCCTGCCGGGCCTGGCGTGGCTGGAACTGACGGTCACCCCGGAAGGCCCGTCACGGGCGACGTACCGGCAGCGGGCCCTGTTCCACCCGCACGGCCTGGCGGGCCACGCGTACTGGTGGGGCGTGGCCCCCTTCCACGCGGCGGTCTTCGGGGGCATGGCCCGCAACATCGCGGAGCGGGCGGAAAGAGCGGAAGGGACTGATTCCAGCCCGTCCGGCGTTTGAGGATGCGCCCGCAGGGTGCTTGCCGCCGCAGGCGGCTACGACGGCCCGCAGCGGAAGGCCGGGCAGGGCCGCAGGGGCCTCGGGTGGGCCGGCATGGGCTGAGGCCGGCCGAAACCAGCCCGTCCGGCGTTTGAGGACGCGCCCGCAGGGCGCTCGCCGCCGCAGGCGGCCACGACGGCCCGCAGCCGAAGAGGGGGCAGAGCCACAGGGCGCTCGCCGCCACAGCGCGGCCACGACGGCCCGCAGTCGAAGACCCGGCCAAGCCCCCGTCAGCCCAAGGACCGCCGCCCCAAAAGGCCCCGCACCGCGTCCAGCGTCCCCGGCAGGGCCGCCGCCGGGAGGCCGCCGCCCTGGGCCACCTCGTCCGTGCCGCCGCCGCGGCCGCCCAGGAGCTGCTTCACCAGGCCGGCCGCCGACAGGCCCGCCGTCCGGCCCGTCTCGTTGACCGCGACCGTCACCACCGCCTTGCCCCCGGCGGCCGAGCCGATGACGGCCACGCCCGGGCGGGCCTGCGGCAGGCGGTCGCGGACGGCCAGGGCCAGGGTGCGCGCGTCGTCGTCCGCCGTGGCGGTGACCACCAGGGCGCCGCCCGCCTCCGACGCGCCGGCGGCCAGCTCCGCGGCCCGGCCGAGCGCGGCCCGCCGCCGCAGCTCCGCCGCGGCCTGGTCGGCGGCCTTCAGCCGGTCCAGCAGGCCCGCCACCCGGTCGGCCAGCTGGTCGCGCGGCGCCTGCAACTGCTCCGCGAGCCGGGCCACCAGGTCACGCTCGCGCGCCAGGTAACCGAACCCCTCGACGCCGACCGACGCCTCCAGGCGGCGCATGCCCGCGCCCACCGACGACTCGCCGGTGAGCGCGACCACCCCGACCTGCGAGGCGTGCTCGACGTGCGTGCCGCCGCACAGCTCGCGCGACCACGCGCCGCCGATCTCCACGACGCGCACCTGCTCGCCGTACGTCTCGCCGAACAGCGCGAGCGCGCCCAGCTCCTTGGCCTCCGGCAGGCTCATCCAGCGGACGTCCACGGCAAGATCACGGCGCAGCGCCCGGTTCGCGGCCTCCTCGACCTCGCTGCGGGCGGCGGGCCCCAGCGCGCCGCGCCAGGGGAAGTCCAGCCGCAGGTAGCCGGGCCGGTTGTACGAACCGGCCTGCAGGGCCGTCGGGCCGAGCACCTGCCGCAGGGCCGCGTGCAGGACGTGCGTACCGGAGTGCGCCTGGCGCGCCCCGAGCCGCCACTCGGCGTCGACGGCCGCCCGCACGGCGTCACCGACGGCCAACTCACCCGCGCTCACCCGCACCTGATGGGCCACCAGGCCCGGCAGCGGCCGCTGCACGTCCAGGACCTCGGCCTCCACCGACGCGCCCGTCAGAGCGCCCGCGTCACTGTCCTGGCCGCCGGACTCGGCGTAGAACGGGGTCCGGTCCAGGATCACGGTGGCGATCTCCCCGGCCCGTACGACGGGCAGCACACCCGCGGGCCCGAGCAGGGCCAGCACCCGGGAGTCGGTTTGCAGCGTGTCGTAGGCGCGCCAGTCCGTGGGCCCGTTCGCGTCCAGTACGGCCCGCAGTGCCGAAGTGTCCAGCGCACCGCCGGACTTGCGGGCGCGGGCGTCGGCGCGGGCGCGCTCGCGCTGCTCGCCCATCAGGGCGGTGAAGCCCTCCCGGTCGACCTCGACGCCCTGCTCGGCGGCCATCTCCAGCGTCAGGTCGATGGGGAAGCCGTAGGTGTCGTGCAGCAGGAACGCCTTGGCACCCGGCAGCGACCGCCCGCCGCCCTCCTTCACCTGGGCGACGGCGGTGTCCAGCACGGTCGTCCCCTGGCGCAGCGTGGAGCGGAAGGCGTCCTCCTCGGCGTACGCCTGCTGCGCGATGCGGTCGAACTCCGCGGCCACCTCGGGGTAGCTCGGCGCCATGCAGTCACGGGCGACGGGCAGCAGCTCGGGCAGCGCCGGGTCCTGGTACCCCAGCAGCCGCACGGAGCGGACGGCGCGGCGCAGGATGCGGCGCAGCACGTAACCGCGGCCCTCGTTGCCGGGCGCGGTGCCGTCGGCGAGCAGCATGAGCGCCGTGCGGACGTGGTCGGCGACCACCCGCAGCCGCACGTCCGCCTCCGCGTCGCCGCCGTAGCGGGTCCCGGTGAGCGCGGCGGCCCGGTCCAGGACCGGGCGGGTCTCGTCGATCTCGTAGAGGTTGTCCACGCCCTGGAGCAGGGTGGCCATGCGCTCCAGGCCCATGCCGGTGTCGATGTTGCGGCGCGGCAGCTCGCCGAGGATCGGATAGCCGGTCTTGCCGGTGCCCTCGCCGCGCTCGTACTGCATGAAGACCAGGTTCCAGAACTCCATGTACCGGTCCTCGTCCACGGCCGGACCGCCCGCGCGGCCGAGCGCCGACCCCCGGTCGTAGAACAGCTCCGAGCAGGGCCCGCACGGGCCGGGGACGCCCATGGACCAGAAGTTGTCCTCGTCGCCGCGTGCCACGATCCGCTCGTCGGGCAGGTCCGCGAGGCGCCGCCACAGGGCGCGGCTCTCCTCGTCCTCGTGGTGGACGGTGGCCCAGATCCGGTCCGGGTCGAGCCCGTACCCGCCCTGCTCGACGGGCGTGGTCGACAGCTCCCAGGCGAAGGCGATCGCCTCTTCCTTGAAGTAGTCGCCGAACGAGAAGTTGCCGTTCATCTGGAAGAACGAGCCGTGCCGGGTGGTGCGGCCGACCTCCTCGATGTCGAGGGTCCGCACGCACTTCTGCACACTGGTCGCCCGCGGCCACGGCGGCTGCGCCTCACCGGTGAGGTACGGCTTGAACGGCACCATGCCGGCGTTGACGAACAGCAGCGTCGGGTCCGGCGTGGGCAGGGGCGCGCTGGGGACCACCGTGTGGCCGCGGGCGGCGAAGTGGTCGAGGAAGCGGCTGCGGATGTCGGCGGTGCGCATGTGCCCTCCGGGCGGGTTCGGTGCTTGCAGTGTGCGGGGTAGCGGGCTGCTGTGCCTTGTCCTCAAGCGCCGGACGGGCTGCTGTGCTGTGTCCTCAAGCGCCGGACGGGCTGAATAGCCCGTCCGGCGCTTGAGGACGCGCCCGCAGGGCGCTCGCCGCCGCAGGCGGCAGGACGGCCCGCACAACACGTGGGGCCCGTACCTGCTTCCAGGTACGGGCCCCACGCGCGAGCTATCAGTGAGCCGGTGGTCGATGCGCCGAGATCAGACGGCAAGCTTGACCATGTCCGCCTGCGGCCCCTTCTGGCCCTGCGAGATCTCGAACTCCACTCGCTGACCCTCCTCGAGGGTGCGGTAACCGTCCATCTGGATCGCGCTGTAGTGGACGAAAACATCCGCACCACCGTCGACCGCGATGAAGCCGTACCCCTTCTCCGCGTTGAACCACTTGACGGTGCCCTGAGCCATGCCTAACTCCCCTATTACTGGCCCTTGCGCAGGACCGCACTTCGCGGACCCGGGTCAGACCTCACCCCCCGGACACTCCCCCGCCGAAGGCAGGGGAAACCCCGGAAGATGTGCGCCGGAACGCGTCGACCGCGGCTGAATGTATCTGCACGGATGCCCTCTGCAACAGGTCACTTGGACGAGAATTACCGGCACGGCCGAGCGGAGAAAAGTGGCTAACGGCGGTGAATCCAGGGCAAGTCGGGCCGGGCATAACGCAACCAACCCGGCAATTCGTACGCACAGTTCGCGCACAACTTGACGGGTTCTCATGGGCGTTCGGCGGTGACGCCGGCGGGGGATCGCCCCAACTGTATCGCGCTCAACAGACGGAATCGCCCCGTCCGTTTCGCGGACGGAGCGATTCGAGGGGACTTCTACAGGAAAGTTGAAGAAATCCCCGGCGAGCTGATGCCGGGTCAGCCGCCGGCGACGGCCGGGATGATCGAGACGCCCGCGCCGTCCGGCGTCGCGGTGTTCAGGCCGTCCTCGAAGCGGACGTCGTCGTCGTTGACGTAGACGTTCACGAAACGGCGCAGCTTGCCGCTCTCGTCGAGGACCCGCGCGGCGATGCCGGGGTGGTTCTTCTCCAGGTCGGCGAGCACGTCGGAGAGGGTGCCGCCCTCGGCGGATACCTCGGCCTTGCCGCCGGTGTAGGTGCGCAGGATGGTCGGGATGCGAACGCTGATGCTCATGGGGTCACCTTCGGTTCGGGCACTGGGTGGAGAGGGAGGGGGACGGCGGGGTGGAGCCGCTCACAGCCCCGCGGCGCGGAACGCCTCCAGTGAGGGCCGGATGGTGGCCGTCGGCCCGGCCGCCACCGCGTCGAGCGTCTTGAGCCCGTCGCCGGTGTTCAGCACCACCGTGGTCAGCGCCGGGTCGAGCGCCCCGCTGTCGATGAGCTTGCGGGTGACGCCCACCGTCACCCCGCCCGCGGTCTCCGCGAAGATCCCCTCGGTGCGGGCCAGCAGCCTGATCGCGTCCACGATCTCGGCGTCGGTGACGTCCTCGACCGCGCCGCCCGTCCGCCGGGCGATGTCCAAGACGTAGGGGCCGTCCGCCGGGTTGCCGATCGCGAGGGACTTCGCGATCGTGTCCGGCTTCACCGGCCGGACGACGTCGTGCCCGTCCTTGAAGGCGCGGGAGACCGGCGAGCAGCCCTCCGCCTGGGCGCCGAAGATCTTGTACGGGCGGTCCTCGACCAGCCCCAGCGCGATGAGCTCCTTGAGCCCCTTGTCGATCTTCGTGAGCTGGGAGCCGGAGGCGATGGGGATGACGATCTGGTCGGGCAGCCGCCAGCCGAGCTGCTCGCAGATCTCGTACGCCAGCGTCTTGGAACCCTCGCCGTAGTACGGGCGGAGGTTGACGTTCACGAAGCCCCAGCCCTCGCCGAGCGGGTCGCCGATCAGCTCGGAGCAGAAGCGGTTCACGTCGTCGTAGGTGCCCTCGATGCCGACGAGGTCTCCGCCGTAGACCGCGGCCATGACGACCTTGCCCGCCTCCAGGTCGTGCGGGATGAAGACGCAGGAGCGGAAGCCCGCGCGGGCGGCCGCGGCGCCCACGGCACCGGCGAGGTTGCCGGTGGAGGAGCAGGAGAGCGTGGTGAAGCCGAAGGCGCGGGCGGCCTCGACGGCGATGGCGACGACGCGGTCCTTGAAGGAGTGCGTGGGGTTGCCGGAGTCGTCCTTGACGTACAGGCCGCCGGTGACGCCCAGCTCCCGGGCGAGGTTGTCGGCCTTGACGAGCTTGGTGAAGCCCGGGTTCAGGCCGGGCTTGTCCGCGACGTCGGCGGGGACGGGCAGCAGCGGGGCGTAGCGCCAGATGTTGTCCGGGCCGGCCTCGATGCGGCGGCGCAGGGCCTCGGGGTCGCCGGTGGGAAGGTCGTAGGCCACTTCGAGTGGGCCGAAGCAGTCGGCACAGGCGAAAATGGGACCGAGGCCGAAGCGCTGTCCGCACTCGCGGCACGCGAGGGCCGCGGCGGGACCGAGAGCGACAGAGGTGGTTGAGCTTTCGACAGACTGCACAGCCATGGAGGCGAGGCCCTTTCTCCTCATCTTCCCCGTGGCGGACGTCGCCACGAGACGGAATTGGCACCTTCCCGAGCCGGGAGCCTCGCCGAATGAACGGTGAGACCGGCTGGAGGGTTGCCGGGGCTTCAACGGGCCGTGTCCCTCTGCCCCTCTGGATGAGCGGTATGGCACTGGGCAGGGCCCAGGCGTTTATGAGCGGCGACCCCGACATACGACGGCGTTCCGCGTTGTTCAGACTGTAACCGAAGGCATGGGCGCCCGAGACAGCCGTCCGTACCGCGAGATGGATCACACGCAGCTCGAACGCCGCGTCACACAAGAGGAGTCGAACAGGTGCTGGAAGAGGTGGAGCGCTGGCTGGGCCGGCGGTCCTGGTCCGTCGACGACCGTCCGCTCGACCAGCTGCTCGCCGCCAAACGCGCCACCGGCACCACGGTCGCCGTCGTACTGCCGGCGTTGGACGAGGAGGCGACGGTGGGGGCGATCGTGGCCACCGTGCGCCGGGAGCTGATGTCGGAGGCGGTGCCGCTGGTGGACGAGCTGGTGGTGCTGGACTCCGGTTCGACCGACCGCACGGCGGAGGTGGCCGCCGCGGCCGGGGCGCGGGTGGTGCACCGGGACGCGGTGCTGCCGCGGCTGCCGGCCGTGCCCGGCAAGGGTGAGGTGCTGTGGCGGTCACTGCTGGCCACGGGCAGTGACGTCGTCTGCTTCGTCGACGCCGACCTGCGGGAGTTCTCCGCGGACTTCGTGTCGGGGATCGTCGGGCCGCTGCTGACCGACCCGGACGTGGACTTCGTCAAGGCGATGTACGACCGTCCGCTCGGCCCCGGCTTCGAGGGCGCGGGCACGCCCGGTCCGGGCCAGGGGGGCCGGGTGACGGAGCTGGTGGCCCGTCCGCTGCTGAACCTGCACTGGCCGCTGCTGGCGGGTTTCGTCCAGCCGCTGGGCGGCGAGTACGCGGCGCGCCGTTCGCTGCTGGAGCGGCTGCCGTTCCCGGTGGGGTACGGGGTGGAGCTGGGGCTGCTGGTGGACGCGTTGCACACGGTGGGGCTGGACGCCCTGGCCCAGGTCGACGTGGGGGTGCGCAAGCACCGGCACCAGGACGGGCAGGCGCTGGGCCGGATGGCCGCGGCGATCTACCGCACGGCGCAGCTGCGGCTGGCCCGCGGCCATCTGGTGCGGCCGGCGCTGACGCAGTTCGAGCGCACGGCGGAGGGGTTCGTCCCGCGGACGTACGAGGTGGACACCGAGGAGCGGCCGCCGATGGCGGAGATACCCGAGTACGCGCGCCGCCGCGCGGCGTAAGCGTACGTTTGAGCGGATCCCGTGGCGGCAAGGCTGGCGTCATGGTCGATGAGCACATGCACGCCGCCCGGATCCTCGTCGCGTCCAACCGCGGTCCCGTCTCGTACAAGGTGAGCGAGGACGGCTCGCTCACGGCGGGCCGGGGCGGTGGCGGGCTGGTCTCGGGGCTCAGTTCCATCGGCCGGGAGGCCGGCGCGGTGTGGGTGTGCGCCGCGCTCGGCGAGGGCGACCGCGAGGCCGCCCGCCGCGCGGGCACCCGGCTGCCGGCGGCCGACACGGGCGGGCACGCGGTGCGGATGCTCGACATCCCCGCGCAGACGTTCACCGCCGCCTACAACGGCATCGCCAATTCGGTGCTGTGGTTCGTGCACCACCTGCTCTACCAGACGCCGCTGGAGCCCGACTTCGGCGCGGACTTCCGGCGGGAGTGGGTCGCGTACGAGGCGTACAACGCCGCCTTCGCGGACGCGCTCGCCGAGGAGGCGGCCCAGGGTGCCACGGTGCTGGTGCAGGACTACCACCTGACCCTCGTGCCGGGGCTGCTCCGCGAGCGCCGGCCGGATCTGCGGATCGGTCACTTCTCGCACACCCCGTGGGCCCCGCCGGACTACTTTCGGATGCTGCCGGACGACGTGGCCGGGCAGGTGCTGCGCGGCATCCTGGGCGGTGACCGCGCCGCGTTCCTCACCCGCCGCTGGGCCGAGGCGTTCGCCGCCTGCTGCGAGAGCGAGCTGGGCGCGGACGTCCTCCGCGAGGACGGGGTGGCGGCGGCGGTGCGCTTCGAGGGGCGGATGACGCGCCTGGGGGTGCACGGGCTCGGCGCCGACGGGGATTTCCTGCGGGAGCGCGCGCACCGCGAGGACGTCGAAGAGCGGATGGTGGCGCTGCGGGAGCAGATCGGTGCGGGCCGCCGGGCGGTGGTGCGGGTGGACCGCACGGAGCTGTCGAAGAACATCGTCCGGGGTCTGCGCGCCTACCGGCGGCTGCTGGAGGACCGCCCGCAGTGGCGCGGCAAGGTCGTCCACGTGGCCTTCGCCTACCCCTCGCGGCAGGACCTGGCGGTCTACCGCGACTACACGGCGGAGGTCGAGCGGGTCGCCCGGGAGATCAACTCCGCGTTCGGCACGGAGGACTGGGAGCCGGTCGTGCTGCACGTGAAGGACGACTTCGCCCGGTCGCTGGCCGCCTACCGGCTCGCGGACGTGGCCCTGGTCAATCCCATCCGCGACGGGATGAACCTGGTGGCCAAGGAGATCCCGGTCGTCTCGGACCACGGCTGCGCGCTGGTGCTGTCGCGGGAGGCCGGGGCGGCCGCGGAGCTGGGCGAGGACGCGCTCGTGGTCAATCCGTACGACGTGGAGGCCACGGCCCGGGCGCTGCACGAGGCGCTGCTGATGGATCCGGCCGAGCGCGCGGAGCGGACGAAGCGGCTGGCCGCGGCGGCGACGGCGCTGCCGCCGGAGCGCTGGTTCCTGGACCAGCTGACGGCGCTGGAGGGAGGCGAGGGAACGTAGCCGCGGGGTCCCGGCCGGCTTGGCGAAGCCCTGTGCGGTTCCCCGCGCGACCAGCCGCAACGCACCCGCAGATGACGCGCCCGGCTTCCGGCGGAGCGCTTAGGCTGTGATCGTGCAGCCCAAGGACATGCCCGGGCCCGAGCCCACCGAGACGGGCACGACGTGCCAGTGGTGCGTGGGCTCCGGTTTCGTGCAGCGCTCGCTGGTCCACGTCCCCGGCCCCGATCCGTTCGGGGCCGGCGGGGAGTCGGTGGTGCGGGCGGGGCAGTGCAAGCACTGCCGGGGCAGCGGGGTGTACGAGTCCGCGCTGGACCCGACCCTGGAGCACTGGCGGCGCCCGCCCCCGGAGGAGCCGCGCTGAGGCGTGCCCCTCACCGCCTCAGACGCCGGCCCCCCGCCGCCGCTCGCGCCACCAGCAGGGCCGCTCGCCGGTCCGCCTCGCGCCGGGCCGGGCCGGAGGGCGTGACGGCGTGCGGGAGCCCGGGGGCCCGGAGGGCGCCGTAGTCCGAGAACCGTCTGACCCCGCAGGCGTCGCAGCGGTGCTCGCCTCGCCCGGTCCGGGTCCAGCCCGACCGGTGCGTGCAGTGGCGGACGCGGGTCGCCGTCACCACGCGTTCACCTCCGGCAGCAGGTGCGCGCGGCGGAAGTGACCGCGCAGGGCGGCGGTCGCCTCCTCGGTCAGCTCCGCGTCGCCGCCGCTCCTGGCCTGCCGGTGGGCGGCCCGCAGAGCGGCGCAGCTGTCGCATCCGACGGGCGAGGTCGAATCCTCGTCGTGGATCCCGGCACCGTCCCGCTCCGCCCGGCTCGCCGGCCGCAACGCCTCCGGCACCACTTCCCGCTCCCGCCCACCCCAGGGCCGCCGCACCTGCACGCGGGGGCCGACGCTGCCCATGACCTGGACGAGGGTGCCGGTGGGGATGTCGATGACGTAGGCGCCGGGGCGGTAGGTCATGGGGTCGGGGGGCGGGGGCCCGGCGTCGGGGTCGGGGTGGGGCATGGCTGAGTCGTACACGGTGTTCCCTTCGGGTATTTCTTCACTGAGCCGCCCGTTACCGGCGGGTGGGGGCCTAAGACATGTCCGATTGGTCTTCGGCTGCGGGCCCGTCGTTGCCGCCTGCGGCGGCGAGCGCCCTGCGGGCGCGCCCTCAAACTCCCCCAGCTAACGCTGGGAGGTGCCCCCGGACGGGCTGATTTCAGCCCGTCCGGCGTCTGAGGACACCGCCGCGCAGCGGTGGTGCGCCCCCATGACCTGCCGGCAGGCCCTAAGCTCCGGTGCATGGCTGAGGCATTCGTCAGCGGCGACGAACACCCCGCGTGCGGCATCTGCCCGTCGCGCCGGTTCCCTCTCGGGGAGTTCGACGTGCATGAACGCCCGTCATCCGACTGCCCGTTCCGTCCGGCCGACGGCCATCGGTACACGGCGGCGGGAGTGCCGGTGTGCGTGCATCCGCACAAGGTCGGGATTCCCGCAGGCCGGTACAAGTCCGACGGGATTTCCCTGGCGGGCGGGCTCCAATGGCCGGACGATGCCGCTGAGCTGGATGCCTATTTGCACGAGGTGTTGCACAGCGCAGCGCCGGGAATGCTCGAATTGCTGATCGAGCAGGCCACGACCGAGCTGCCTGCCGTTTTCCCGGACGTGGACGTGATCACGACGCTGCGCCGCGCGCTCGGCTAGGAGGCCGTCGCGAAGCCGGGAGCGAACCTACGTCCGCCCTCGAAGATGCCCAACGGCTGGTACTTCGCGATCACCGCGGCACGCCGGTCAGCTGTCTCCTGCCTGCCGAGCCAGAACCGCTCGTTCACCGGCCCCCACGCGGCACGGTAGACCTGGTGGGTGTAGTCCCCGTGATCCCAGCCACCGATTTCCTCACGGTCGGTGGCGTGGACAAACGTGACGCCTGTCCGCTGCTGCACTCGGCTCAGCACGGTGAACTGGGCGGCCAGGGCGTGAATCATCTCGTCCACCGGCACGGGCACCGGCACCTCGGCGGCGCTTTCGTCGCCGTCCGTCATCTCGAAGACGGCCGACTTGATGGCCATCGCCCGCAGGGCCTCGGGGAAGAGAGGCCCGGTGTCCTTGTCCACGTCGAAACCGTCGACGAGCGCGTAGCCCGTGAAGCTCTGCCAGTCCTTGTCGTACTTCGCACACCCGGTGCGCAGCCGCTCGAACTCCGGGTCGGCCTCGATGGCCGACAGAATCTCACGCGCTCGCGTCGCCACTTTCTCCGGTGCGGGGCGGGCAAAAGACATGTCCACTGTCGCTCTCCTTCGGGTCGAGTTCCGCCTTCGCTTTAGGTAACCCCACGGCTACGCACGGCGGTACCGTTGGAGCGGCGGCAGGATTTAAGAGCTTTAAGAACGCGACCAGCACGAGGAGTTGAGGGTCGATGGGCACCCCCGCACCGAACGCCGGACTTGAGCGGCTGTACCGCGAGACCAGGTGGACACTGCGCCAGTTCGCCCAGGAGGTGAACCGCATCGGCACCGAGCGGGGCACACCTCGCAAGTACCGGGAGCCCTCCGTCCATCAGTGGCTCAGGGGGCATCTTCCCCGCGCGGACGTGCAGCCCCTGATCACGGAAGCCCTCTCGCGCAAACTGCTTCGGCCGGTCACGGCCCACGAGGCCGGCTTCCCGCAGGCTCCCGAACAGACGGACGCCCACCCCCGTACGGTGGAAGGGCTCGTCGACCTCGGGAGGCAGGACATGGACCCGTCCCGCCGCAGCGTCATCGGCGCGGGACTGTTCTCCGTGGCTCTGACCGTGCCCGACTGGCCCGATGTCGTCGGCCGCATGGAGGCCGTCCAGGCCGGGCAGGCCCACCGCATCGGGATGGCCGAGGTCGACATGGTCATCGCCATGACCGAACGGGTCTCGGAGCTCGACGATCAGTTCGGCGGCCGTCACGCCCGCCCCATGGCCGCCGCCTTCCTCGTCAATACCGTCGCCCCCTACCTCAAGGCTGACGCCACCGAGCCCGTACGCAAGGCGATGATGTCCGCCGCCTCCGACCTCTGCTATCTCACCGGGTACATGGCCGTCGACGAGGGCGTGCACGGCCTGGCCCAGCAGTACTACATGAAGGCCCTCCAGCTCGCCGGAGCCTCCGAGGACCACCTCACGTACTGCACGACCCTGCGCGGCATGAGCGTCCAGGCCGTCGACCTCGGCCACGGCCCCGCCGCGATGCGACTGGCGGACGCAGCGGCCGCCGCCTCCCCCAACGCGGGGCCGCGCATGCGGGCGTTCCTCGCCGGTCAGCAGGCGCATGCCGCCGCGCAGACGGGTGATCGCAGCAGCGCCCTGATGTACCTGAAGGAAGCGGAGACGGCCATGGAGAAGGCCGAATCGCGGGCGAAGACGTTCGGGTCGTACGACCCTTCATCGCTCCTCTACCACGTGAGCCAAGTCCGCTATGAACTGCGCGATACGCGCGGGTCGATCGACGCGATGGAGGAATCCGACCGGCTGCGGCACGGCGTATATCGCCGGGCCCGCGTCCGGCACCGGTGCACACTGGCTGAGCGCCAATGGGAACTCGGTCATCTCGAAGCCGCCTGCCGAACATGGAAACTCGCTCTGGACGATTATCCGCACGTCCAATCCGGCCGCGCCGACGATCGCATCAGGGCGATGCACGCCCGCATCCGCCCCCACCTCAAGAACCGGGCCGCCCGCGAACTCCACGAGCGGGCCCGGCTCGTCACCCCGGCCGCCCTGATCGGGGCCGGGGCCTCGTAACCCCTCCCCGGCCGTCAGGCCAATCGGTCCGCGAGGGCGGTGAGCAACCCCACGACCCCGCCGGGGCCGTCCACCACGAGATCGGCCCGTTCGGCGAGTTCGGTGACCTCGGAGCTGCCGCTGCACACCAGGAGGCCCGGCAGCCCCTCCGAGCGGAGCTTTTCGACGGCGGCGAAGGCGGCGAGGTCGCCGAGGTCGTCACCCGCGTAGAGGACCGCTTCGGCGCCGGTCTCGCGGACGTAGGAGGCGAGGGCGACGCCCTTGTCGACGCCGGGCGGGCGCAGCTCCAGGACGAACCTGCCCGGTTCGACGATGAGGCCGTGCCGGTGGGCGAGGGCCTCCAGAGGGCCGCGCAGCGCGTCGAGGGCGGCCTGCGGGTCGGGGGCGCGGCGGGTGTGGACGGCGATGGCCCGGCCGCCCTTGTTCTCGATGTGGAGGGTCTCGACCCAGGTGCCCTGCCAGGCGCCGGTCCTGTCCAGCTCGCCGGGGAGTTCCGCCTGGACGGCGGCGACGCCGGGGTGGGGCTCGGGGGCCGTCACGGTCCCGGTGACGGCGTCCCAGCGCTCGGCGCCGTAGTGGCCGAGGACGACGAGGCGGTCCAGGCCCGGGACGCCGGCGAAGCCGCCGTAGCGCACGGCGACCCCTGCCGGGCGGCCGGTGATCACGGCGGCGGAGGCGAGGCGCGGGGCGAGGCGGGCGAGGGCGGGCACGGCGCCGGGGTGGGCGCGGGCCTGCTCGGGGTCGGGCACGATCTCGGCGAGCGTGCCGTCGAAGTCGAGCGCGACGACGGAACGTTCCGGCTGCCGGAGCAGCGCGGCGAGGCCGTCGCGGCCGGCGGCGGTGGCGGGTTCGGGAAGGGGATAGCTGCCCATGGAAGCGACCCTACTGGCCGAGGGGGGGCGGACGGGCCTGTTCGAGCCGCCCGCACCGTTCTCCGGGGCCTTGGGCGGGCTGGTATCGGCTGAGCTCAGCCACATCAGCCCGTCTGGGGGCACCCCCAGCGGTAGCTGGGGGAGATTGAGGACACCGCCGCGCAGCGGTGGTGCACCCACGACCCGCCGGAAGGCTAACGCCGCTCCCGGCGGGCGTCGCGGATCCGGCGGAGGCGGTTGACCGTGACGGGGTCGTGCGCGAGGGCGCGGGGGTCGTCGAGGAGGGCGTTGAGGAGCTGGTAGTAGCGGGTCGGGGTGATGCCGAGGCGCTCGCGGACGGCCCGCTCCTTGGCGCCCGGCCCGGGCCAGCTCTGCCGTTCGAGGTCGAGCACGGCCCGGTCGCGGTCGGAGAGACCGGCCCCGGGTCCGGGTTCCTCGTACGTGCTCACGATCCCCAGCCGTCGGCGTCGCGCTGGATCTCGCTGAGGACGCTCGCCGGGTCGCCGCCGCTCTTGACGGTCGAGCCGATCTTCTCCTTGAGCGCCTTGCTGACCTTCGCCCAGGACGTCTTGTCGGCCGGGTAGAACTCGGCGTTGTCCATCTGGTCCAGGAACTGCCGCAGCTTCTCACGCCCGGCGTCCTTGCGCATGGCCTCGGAGGCGGACGTGGTCACCGGCAGCAGGTCGTACTGGCCGGTGAAGGTCAGCACGTTCTTGGTGCTGTAGACGAAGTCGAGGAACTTGCCGATCTGCTCGCGGTGGCCGTTCTGCTTGAAGGCCATCATCCAGTCGGCGACGCCCATCGCGGACTTCGCCGTGCCCTTGATGCCCGGAAGCGGCGCCATCATGTACTTGATGCCCTTGGCGTCGGCCTGGCGCATCAGCGTGGGGTGGCCGTTGAGCATGCCGACGTCGCCCTTGCAGAACGCGTCGAAGACTTCCTGACGGTTGGTGCGGGAGGGGTCGCCGGAGCCGGTGAGGCCCTTGCCGACGAAGTCGTCGCGCAGCCAGTTGAACGTCTTGACGTTCTCTGCGGAGTCGATGGAGTAGCTGCCGGTGGAGTCGGTGTAGCCACTGCCGCCGCTGAGCATCCACAGCATGGTCTCGGCGGGCGCCTCCTCGGGGCCGAGCGGCAGACCGAAGGGCATCGGGACGCCGATGCCCTTCAGCTTGGCCGCGGCGGCCTGGAGGTCGTCCCAGCTCTCCGGCGCCTTGGCTATGCCGGCCTTGGCGAAGAGGGTCTTGTTGCAGAAGAGCAGGCGGCTGCTGGAGACGAACGGCATGCCGTACTGCACCCGGTGCACCTCGCCCGCGTGGGCGATCGAGGCGATCATGTCGGCCTGGGTGGCGATGGAGAGCAGCTGGTCGGCGCTGTAGAGCTTGCCGGCGGCGGCGAAGTCGGCGTAGGCGCCGATCTGCGCCATGTCGGGGGCCTTGCCCTCCTCGACCATGTCGGCGACCTTCTTGTCGACCTCCGTCCAGCTGTAGACGCTGACGTCGATCTTGATGCCGCTGTTCTGTTCCTCGAACTCGCGGGCCAGGGCGTCCCAGTACTTCTGGGAGCTGTTGGCCGGGGAGTCGCCGTAGTCGGCGGCGACCAGCTTCAGGGTCGTGGTGCCCGAGCCGGCCCCGTCACTTCCGCATGCCGTCAGTGCCGGCGCCAATGCCGCCGTGGCGGCACCCGCCGCCGTCAGACCCAAGAACCGCCGCCGCTGCACTACTGCTTCCCACCTTCGTGGTTCGTGTTCACCGCTGGAGACCGAGAGTCTCTCCCGCGCGCCACCTTACGGTCCAACCGGCTCCGCTTCCGCTCCGGTATGCCCTTCCCTCCCGCGGCCCGGGGCTGCTATCCACGGTGCGACGCGTTCCGCCCCCGCAAGGAGCACCAGCGAATGTCTGATTCCTCCCGAACGTCCAGGACCGCCGCCGAGATCGCCACCCAGCCCGGCTGCTGGCGCCGCGCCGCTGCCGCCGCCGCGCCGGCCTCGGGGCTGCTGCCCCGCCCCGGGGAACGGGTCGCCGTGATCGGCTGCGGCACGTCGTGGTTCATGGCGCAGGCGTACGCGGCCCTGCGCGAGGCCGCGGGCCAGGGGGAGACGGACGCCTTCGCGGCGTCCGAGTTCCCGCGGTCCCGCCCGTACGACCGGGTCGTGGCGATCACCCGCTCCGGCACCACCAGCGAGGTCCTCGGCCTGCTGGCCGCGCTGGGCGACCGGACGCCGACGCTCGCGCTGACCGCGGACCCCGGGACGCCCGTGATGGACGCGGCGGCCGGGACGGTGGTGCTGGACTGGGCGGACGAGACGTCCGTGGTCCAGACCCGCTTCGCCACGACGGCCCTGGCCTTCCTGCGGGCGGGCCTGGAGGCGCACGGCCCGCTGCCGCCCGGCGTGCGCACGGTCGCGGAGGCGGCCGCCGACGCGGAGACGGCCGTGACGCGCCCGCTGCCGCCGTCCGCGCCGGACGCCGGCCAGTGGACGTTCCTGGGCACGGGCTGGACGTACGGCCTGGCCCAGGAGGCGGCCCTGAAGATGCGGGAGGCGGCGGGGGCCTGGACGGAGGCGTACCCGGCGATGGAGTACCGCCACGGCCCGATCTCGGTCACGGGCCCCGGCCGGCTGGTGTGGGTCCTCGGCGAGGTCCCCGAGGGCCTGGCCGCGGACGTGGCCCGCACAGGCGGCACGCTGGTGGCGGACGGCCGGCTGGACCCGATGGCGGACCTGATCGGGGCCCAGCGCCTGGCGGTCCGGGTAGCGGAATCCCGAGCCCTGAACCCGGACCGCCCGAGGAACCTGACGCGCAGCGTGATCCTGACGCCGTGACCTCGGCTTCCGGCTCCCCGGATCCGGGTACCGGCTTCCCCGGCCCGGTTCCGGTTTCCCGGCCCGGTTCCGGCTCCCCCGCCCGGAGGCGGCTTCCCCGGCCCGGTTCCGGCTCCCCCGCCCGGAGGCGGCTCCCCCGGCCCGGAGGCGGCGCGGCTGCGGGGTGCGGGGTGACCCGCTAGGCCGGGGGCCGGGGGCAGAGGCCGGGGCGTGGCGCCGGGGGCCGGGGGCCTGGAGGCAGGTGGCCTGGGGACGGGCCGGAGATCAGCGGCCGACGGCCGACGGCCGACGGCCGGAGCCGCCCCCGCGAGCCCAAGCCTTCCGACGCCGGGCGCCTCCCTCCGCCGCAACGGCGATCAGCCACAAGCCCCCAGCCCGGCGGTGCCCAACCGCCGGGCAACCGAACCCCCGGCCACCGGGACGGGGACGCATCCGGACCACCACGCCCCGTCCCGGGCGGCAAAAGCCCACCCCCTACCCCTCCTCCGCCGCCACGGCGAACACCCACAAGCCCCCGGCCCGGCGGTGCCCAACCGCCGGACAACCAGGCCCCGGCCACCGGGGCCGGGGCTCGCCGTTCCCCGGAGAGCAGCCTCCCAGGCCCCGACGGCGATCAGCCACGCCGGCAGGCCCCGGCGGTGCCGAACCGCGCGTCACCCCAACGACACCCCACCCCCACCCCCGCCGGAGGCGACCCGGCGAGTGGACTAGACCTTTCGTGCCCGATCGCGCGAGACTGGCCCCGTGAAACACGTCATCGCGCTCGATGTAGGCGGAACCGGCATCAAGGCCGCCCTGGTCGGTCCCGACCACGAGCTTCTGTACGAGGCCAGGCGGCCCACCGGGCGGGACCGGGGCACGGACGCCGTCGTCGCCGGGATCCTCGACTTCACGGCCGAGCTGCGAGCCGTCGGGCTGCGCCAGTACGGGCAGGCCGCCGCCGCGGCCGGCGTCGCCGTGCCCGGCATCGTCGACGAGACGAACGGCACCGCCGTCTACTCCGCCAACCTCGGCTGGCGCGACCTGCCCCTGCGGGACCTGCTGAGCGCCAGGCTGGACGGGATGCCCGTGGCCCTCGGCCACGACGTCCGCACCGGCGGTCTCGCGGAGGGCCGCATCGGCGCCGGCAAGGGCGCGGACCGGTTCCTGTTCCTCGCCCTCGGCACCGGCATCGCCGGGGCCATCGGCATCGACGGCCGCATCGAGGCGGGCGCGCACGGCTACGCGGGCGAGCTCGGCCACATCGTCGTCCGCCCCGGCGGCCCGCTCTGCGGCTGCGGCGGGCACGGCTGCCTGGAGAGCGTCGCCTCGGCCTCGGCCGTCTCCCGCGCCTGGGCCCGGGCGAGCGGCGACGGCGCCGCCGACGCCGCGGCCTGCGCCCGCGCGGTGACGGCCGGCGACCCGGCCGCGCGCGCCGTCTGGCAGGAGGCCGTCGGCGCCCTCGCGGACGGGCTCGTCATCGGCCTCACCCTGCTGGACCCCCACACCCTGATCATCGGTGGCGGGCTCGCCGAAGCGGGGGAAACGTTGTTCACGCCGCTGCGCGCCGCCGTCGCGGAGCGCGTCACCTTCCAGAAGGTCCCGCACATCGTCCCCGCGACCCTCGGGGACACCGCGGGCTGCCTGGGCGCGGGCCTGCGCGCCTGGGACCTCCTGGTGCCCCCGGCCGGCACGCCCGGCCTCCCCCGCCCCACCGACCGGCTCACCCGACCCACGGAGGTATCCGCCTGATGGCCGAACGAACGATTCTCGCCGGTGCCCGCGTGGCGCTGCCGACCGGTGTGGTCGAGAACGGGCGGGTGACGGTCGACGGCCGGCGGATCGCCGCGAACCGGCCCGGCGAGGAGCCGGGCGCGCTCGACCTGTCCGGTCACTGGATCGTCCCCGGCTTCGTGGACATGCACGTCCACGGCGGCGGCGGCGCGTCCTTCTCCGCCGGCACGGTCGAGGAGGCGCTGACGACCATCGGGGCGCACCGCGTCCACGGCACGACGACGATGGTGGCCTCCACCGTCACCGGTGACCTGGACGACCTGGCCCGGCAGGCGGCGGTCGCCGCCGAGCTGACGGAGCAGGGCGAGCTGGCGGGCATCCACTTCGAGGGCCCGTTCATCTCCCCGCACCGCTGCGGCGCGCACCAGCCGGGGCTGCTGCGCGACCCCGACCCGGCGGACGTGCGCAAACTGATCGACTCGGCGCGCGGCGCGGCCCGCATGATGACGCTCGCCCCCGAGCTGCCCGGCGGCCTGGACTCGGTGCGGCTGCTGGCCGACGCGGGCGTCGTCGCGGCGGTGGGCCACACCGACTCGACGTACGAGGCGACGCTGGAGGCCGTCGAGGCGGGCGCGACCGTGGCCACGCACCTCTTCAACGCGATGCCTGCTCTACAGCACCGCTCGCCGGGCCCGATCGCGGCGCTGCTGGAGGACGAGCGCGTCACCGTCGAGCTGATCAACGACGGGACGCACCTGCACCCGGCGGTCCTGAAGCTGGCCTTCGCCCGGGCGGGCGCGGACCGGGTCGCGTTCATCACGGACGCGATGAGCGCTGCCGGCATGAGCGACGGCATGTACACGCTGGGCCCGATGCGCGTCGAGGTCAAGGACAGCGTGGCGCGCATCGCCGACGGCCCCACAGCGGGTTCGATCGCCGGGTCGACGCTCACGCTCGACACCGCGTTCAAGCGCGCGGTGACGATCGACGGGCTCCCGGTCGGGGACGCGGTGCGGGCTCTGTCGGCCAACCCGGCCCGGCTGCTGGGCGTCGACGACAAGGTCGGCTCCCTGGAGGAGGGCAAGGACGCGGACCTCGTCGTCCTCAATGCCTCGTACGACCTGGTGGGCGTGATGCGCAAGGGCGAATGGGTGGTTAAGCCCGAAGTGGCCTAGGTTCCCCGCCGCATGACGGCACGTGAACAGCGGCGGCGCCGCCCGGGGTCTGGGCGCGCCGCCGCTGTTTTGGCATGATCGCTGGCGCAGTCGTCACACACCAAGCCGTCACACAGCCGTCACGCGGCTGTCGTGGCGGCCCCGGTCATGGGAGAGAGCCGCCGATGATCCTCACGGTCACGCTCAACACCGCACTCGATCTGACCTATCGCGTCCCGCGCCTGCGGCCGCACACCTCGCACCGGGTCACCGGCGTCGCGGAACGGCCGGGCGGCAAGGGCCTCAACGTGGCGCGCGTGCTGGCTGCGCTGGGCGTGCCGACGGTGGTGACGGGCTTCGTCGGCGGCCCGACCGGGGAGACCCTGCGCGGGCTGCTCGCGGAGAGCGCCGAGGCCACAGGGCACCTCACCGACGCCCTCGTGCCCATCTCCGGCCCCACCCGTCGCACGGTCGGCGTCGTCGACGGCTCGACGGGCGACACCACCCAGCTCAACGAGACCGGCCCGGACGTCACCGCGCAGGAGTGGGCCGCCTTCACCGACGCCTACACGAGCCTTCTGCCGCGGGTGCGGGCCGTCGCCCTGTGCGGCAGCCTGCCGCCGGGGGTGCCGGTCGGCGCGTACGCCCGGCTCGTGCGGCAGGCCAGGGCGGCCGGGGTGCCCGTGCTCCTGGACACCCACGGCGAGCCGCTGCGCCGCGGGATCGCCGCCCGCCCCGACCTCGTCAAGCCGAACGCCGCCGAGCTGGCCGCTCTCACCGGCTCCACGGAGCCGCTGCGCGCCGCCCTGGACGCCCGCCGCCGCGGTGCCCACGCGGTCGCCGCGTCCCTGGGGGCGGAGGGCATGCTCGCCGTCACCCCGGACGGCATATGGCGGGCCGCACCGCCCCAGCGGCTCTCCGGCAACCCCACGGGCGCGGGGGACTCGGCGGTGGCGGGCCTGCTGTCGGGCTGGCTGGACGGGCTCTCCTGGCCGGACCGCGTGGCCCGCGCGGTGGCGCTGGCGGCGGCGACGGTGCGGGCGCCCACGGCCGGCGAGTTCGACCGGGCGACGTACGACAGCCTGCTGCCGCAGGTGAAGGTCACTCAGGTGTAGGCCGCGCGGGGCAGGGGGAGACGGCACGAGCCACGGACCGACCGACAGGATCGAGGACCGGCATGCCACTGACCAGCACGGGCGAACTCGTCACCGGGGCGCGGGCCGCCGCGCGGGCGGTCTTCGCCTTCAACGTCATCACCGTCGAGCACGCGGAGGCGATCGCCGCGGGCGCGGAGCGGGCGGGCTCCCCGGCGATCCTGCAGATCTCCGAGAACGCCGTGAAGTTCCACGGCGGGAACGTGGCGCCCCTCGCCGCCGCGACGGCGGCCGTGGCCCGCGCGTCGACCGCCCGGCTCTCCCTCCACCTGGACCACATCGAAAGCACCGACCTCTTACACACCGCGTACGCGCACGAGTTCAGCTCGGTGATGTTCGACGCGTCGAAGCTGTCCTACGGAGACAACGTCAAGGCGACCGCCGCTGCCGCCCGTTGGGGCCACGAACGCGACATCTGGGTCGAAGCGGAGCTGGGCCGGGTGGGCGGCAAGTCAGGTGACGCGCACTCACCCGGAGTGCGGACGGATCCGGCGGAGGCGGCGGCCTACGTCGCCGCCACCGGCGTGGACGCCCTCGCCGTGGCGGTCGGCAGCTCGCACGCGATGACCGAGCGCACGGCCGCCCTGGACCACGCCCTGATCACAGCGCTGCGGGACGCCGTCGGCGTCCCGCTGGTGCTGCACGGCTCGTCGGGCGTCCCGGAGCCGGAACTCCGCCGGGCGATCACGGCGGGCATGGCAAAAATCAACGTGGGCACGGCCCTGAACAGCGCCTACACGGGAGCGGTCCGGGCCTTCCTGGAGGCGGCCCGTCCGACGGCCGTCGACCCGCGCAGATATCTGACCTCTGCGCGGGAGGCGATGGCGGAGACGGTGGCGGGGTTCCTGGGGATCGCCGGGGGCTGAGCGGCGGGGCTGAGCGTCAGCCCTTCCTGATCGAGAGCTGGTCGAGGACCACGTCGCACTTGTTCCCCGACTCGCAGGAGAGCTTGATCTTGTTCTTGCCCTGCTTCAGCTCGACGAGGGACCAGGTGTTCTTCCAGCCGTATCCCTTGGCCCAGTCGCTCTCGGAAGTACCGCCGAAGTTGTCCATGCGGATCGGGCGGCCCGGGTCGCTGTTGGCGGTCACCGTGAGCTGGCCGTCCTTGCCGGGCACGCCGTAGGAGACGTCAAGCCGGTACTGGCCGGCCGACTTGACCTCGACCTCCCACTCGACGCCGGCGCCGGCGGCGTTCAGCCCGGTTATGTACAGGCCACCGTCGGCCTTGGCCTTGGGAACGTCGTGCGCGGTGGTCGCGCCGCCCAGGAGCCGCAGGCTCGCCGCGTCCCGCTTCTGGAGGCCGGCGGCCGAGGGGTTGCCCGACTCCTTCTTGTCGGGCTCCTTCTCCTTGCCCTTGTCCTTCTCGTCCGCCTCGGGCTTGTCGTCGCCGGCCGCGCCCGCGCTCGTCTTCGCGTCGTCCTTCTCGCCGCCGCTGTTGGCGACCATGGCCGCGCCGATGCCGCCCGCGACGACCACGACGACCGCGATCGCCGCGATCAGCAGTCCGCGCCGGTTCGGCCGCGCGCCGCCGCCGTGCCCGCCCTGCGGCGGGGCCGGCTGGCGCGGGGCGCCGCCCGGGAGGGTCTCCGGCGCCGCGTAGTGCGGGGCCGGCTGCTGGCGCGGGGGCTGCTGCCCGTACTGCCGGGACCCGACCGGGCGGACCTGGTGGTGCGAGGTGCGGGGGACGCCGGGCTGGGGTGCGGCCTGGCCGCTGTCGGTGTTCCTGTCGCCGCCCTCCGAGCGGTACAGGTGCGCGAACGGGTCGTCGTTCTCCGGCGTGCCCGTGCCGTTATTACCGGCAGTCATCCCCTGTCACTCCCAACCTGGTGTGCCCATCGACGCCCACGTGCGTACGCGTCCTGGACCGCATGACCGAGCCGGGGCGGCCCGGAGTGGTGTACGCGGTCCGGATGGCCAAAAATTCACGATGTTTCACGCTAGACGGCGGTGCCGCATCGGCGCAGCCTACCCCGACAGGGCACGGCTACGCCCTGGTACGGACCTCAGCCCGCCCGCCGCCCCGCCTTGGCGCGTGACCGCTTTTCGACGTACATCCGCTGGTCGGCGGAGCGAAGCACCTCGTCGGCGGACATTCCGCACCCCGCCCACCCGATGCCGAAGCTCGCCCCGACGCGCACGGCCCGCCCGTCGACTCTTATCGGCGGGACGATCGCGCTGCGCAGCCGGACCGCGAGGTCCTCCGCGTCCGCCTGCCCGAGCCCGTCGGCGAGGACGACGAATTCGTCACCGCCGAGCCGGGCGACGGTGTCCCCGTCCCGGACGCCGTCGGTCAGCCGGCGGGCGACCTCGATCAGGACGGCGTCGCCCGTGTGGTGCCCGAACCGGTCGTTGATCGACTTGAAGCCGTCGAGGTCGCAGAAGAGGACGGCCAGCCCCTTGGTGGCGTCGTCGTCGCTGTCCTCGTCGGGCGCGACGGCGTGGACGTGGCCGGGGTAGGGGGTGGTGCTGCCGCCGTGCTCCGCGCCGAACTCGCCGGTCGCGCAGTCCGGCGCGTAGTCCGGTGCGTAGTCGGGGCCGAAGTCCGGCCCGAGGTCGGAGCCGAAGCCGTGCCCGTACTGGCCGAAGGCCGTGCTCTCGACCTCGGCGAAGCCGTCGAGGCAGCCGTAGGGCGCGTCGGCGGCCACCAGGTGCTGGTCGCTGCCGGGCGGGGTGCCGCACAGCCGGCTGCTGAGCCGGGCCCGGAGCTCGGCGCTGTTGGGCAGGCCGGTCAGGGAGTCGTGGCTGGCGCGGTGCGCGAGCTGGAGCTCGTGGCGCTTGCGCTCCTCGATGTCCTCGACGTGGGTGAGGAGGTAGCGCGGCCCGTCGGCGGCGTCGGCGACCACGGAGTTGCGCAGCGACACCCAGACGTAGGTGCCGTCGCGGCGGGCGAGGCGCAGCTCGGCGCGGCCGCCTTCGGCGGAGGTGCGCAGCAGGGTGCCGATGTCCTCGGGGTGCACGAGGTCGGAGAAGGAGTAGCGGCGCATCTGGGAAGCGGAGCGGCCCAGCAGCCGGCACAGGGCGTCATTGGTGCGGTGCAGGCGGCCGTGCTGATCGCCGCCCATTTCGGCGATGGCCATACCGCTGGGCGCGTATTCGAAGGCTTGCCGGAAGCTTTCCTCACTGGCCCGCAGCGCCTGCTGCTCGCGTTCCAAGCGGACCAGCGCCCTTTGCATATTTGCGCGTAGCCGAGCGTTACTGATCGCAATTGCCGCTTGGAAGGCGTACATCTGCAACGCCTCCCGCCCCCAGGCCCCGGGGCGGCGGCCGTTGCGCGGTTTGTCGACGGAGATGACACCGAGGAGCTCGCCGCCGGCGTTGCCCGCGGTGTACATCGGGGCGAAGAGGCGGTCCATGGGGTGCCACTCGTCCGGGAAGCGCGGGGCGGGCCCGGTGGTGTGCCACTGCGGGACGTCGTCGTTGTCGAGGACCCAGCCCTCGGTGTACGGGATGAAGCGCAGCGCCCCCCACTGGTCGGCCATGGCCAGGCGGCGCTCCCAGGAGACCCGCGAGCCGACCCGCCCGGCCATCATGGCCTCGGCGCCGGCGCTGCCCGCGACGGCCGCGACGACGAGATCACCGTCGGGCCGCACGAGGTTCACCGCCGAGAGCTCGTAGCCGAGGCCGGCGACGACGCCGTCCGCGACGGTCTGCAAGGTGTCCGCGAGACTGCGCGCCGTGTTCAGATCGGCGACCACCTGATGCAGTCCCCGCAAGGTGGCCAGGCGAACATACGGTTCCGACTCGGTCTCCATCTTCGCTCTCCCCCGAGACCTCGACAGCAACTCCAGGCTTCTATGTCGTCCGTTTATCACGGCCACTGAATCACAGCGAGCTGACCACTCGGTACACAGGGTCAACAATTAGCGCCCTCTGTGACTCATGTCACAATGTGTGATGAACTCTCACTACTGGCGTTCGAGCGCGCTCTTATGCTTCGTGAACGCAAATCCGAAACACGTCCGACCCCCCTCCGAACCCGAACCGGAACCGGGCTCCAAGGTCGGGACGATGCCAATGGGACGTCATTGCGACGTCTTCCGGAAGCCCTTGGACGTCATGGGGGCACCCTTTTGACCTAGGACCCGTCTGGTCCTCCGGCCCGATGCACCCGGGCGGGCCCGGCGGCTAGCGTGCACAGCGTGTTGCAGACGACTTCGCCCCATGAGACCGCCATACCCCATGCTGAGGGGGTGAGCGCCGATGAATTCCGTGCCGCCCTGGCCCGTCTCGCCGCGGGTGTGGTGCTGGTGACCGCGCACGACCCGGACCACGGTCCGCAGGGCGAGGACGTGGGGATGACGGCGACCGCCTTCCTGTCCGTCTCCCTCGATCCGCCCCTGGTGATGGTGAGCGTGCGCAACGACTCCCGCATGGACGACCTTCTGGAGCGGCAGCCGCTGTGGGCGGTGTCGGTGCTCTCCGAGAGCCAGCGGCACATCGCCGGGCGCTTCGCGATGAAGGGCCGGATCAGCGACCGCCTGCTGTTCGAGGACATCCCCTACGAGCGGGGGGAGCGTTCGGGCACGGCGCTGGTGCGCGGCGCGCTGGCCGTGCTGGAGTGCGAGACCGAGCAGCGGGTCACGGCCGGGGACCACACGCTGGTGATCGGGCGGGTGCTGACGGCGGCGGCGCCGAGCACGGAGAGCGGGCCGCTGGCGTACTTCAAGGGCCGCTACCGGACCCTGGCCTGACGGCGCCCGGCTCTCCTTGCGCACCCCCGGGGCCCCGGGAAGGCCCCGGGAGTCTTCCCGGGCCGGCTACCAGTCCCGGCCGGACCGGCCGCGCTTGGTGTCGCCGCGCTGCTTCTTCTGCCGCAGCCGGCGCTCGTTGATGCCGCGGGGGATCTTGGTGGCCCGCCGGGGCCTCGGCGGCGGCGCGGTGGCCTCGGCGAGCAGCGCGGCCAGCCGCACGGCCGCCGTCTCGCGGTTGCGCCACTGCGACCGGTGCTCGGACGCGCGGACGCTCACGACCCCGCCGATCAGCCGGCCCGCCAGCTTCTCCAGGGCGCGCTCCTTCCACACCTCGGGCAGGGCGTCGGTGGCGGCGAGGTCGAAACGGAGCTCGACCTGGCTGTCACTGGTGTTGACGTGCTGGCCGCCGGGGCCGGAGGAGCGCGAGAAACGCCACAGGAGCTCGGACTCCGGCAGGGAGACCGAGCCGCGGATGACGTAGGGACCAGGCATACCGCCCATGATCCCGCGCCGGGGCGCGGCCCGTCACCTCGTTTTGCACCCGGACGGCGGGCACCCGCATCAGGGATTGGCAAAGAAAGTAAAGGGGCATGGAACCTTGTCGTCCCCTGGGGGCGTTAACAAGGATGACGGTGGCCTTGTGCCGCAATACGACAAGAAAGGGACAATTCCCATGGCTGTAAGCCTGTCCAAGGGCGGCAACGTCTCCCTCACCAAGGAGGCCCCGGGCCTGACGGCCGTCACGGTCGGCCTCGGCTGGGACGTCCGCACCACCACCGGCACGGACTTCGACCTCGACGCGAGCGCGATCGCCGTGAACCCCACGGGCAAGGTCTACTCCGACGCCCACTTCGTCTTCTTCAACAACAAGTCGACGCCGGACCAGTCCATCGTCCACACCGGTGACAACGTCACCGGCGAGGGCGAGGGCGACGACGAGCAGATCAACGTCAACCTGGCGGCCCTGCCCGCCGACGTCGAGAAGATCGTCTTCCCGGTCTCCATCTACGACGCCGTGACCCGCAGCCAGAACTTCGGCCAGGTCCGCAACGCGTACATCCGCATCCTCAACCAGGCCGGCGGCAGCGAGATCGCCCGCTACGACCTCAGCGAGGACGCCGCCACCGAGACCGCCATGGTCTTCGGTGAGCTGTACCGCAACGGCGCCGAGTGGAAGTTCCGCGCGGTCGGCCAGGGCTACGCCTCGGGCCTGGTCGGCATCGCCCAGGACTTCGGCGTCAACGTCTGACACCGGCACGCCGGGTAGCAAGAAGAGGGCCGTTCCCCCGGGGGCGGCCCTCTTCCCCGTCCCCCTGCGGGCGTAACCGCCCGCTCAGCAGCGGAGTTGGGCATCATCGGGGTGGGTACGCAGTACCCGAGGAGGGCCCCGTGGAGACAGGACAGACACACCATGGACGACGGCGACTCGCTCGAACGCATCCTTGCCGCGGCGATCAACGACCGGGACGACGAGCACGAGGGCTGCCCCGGTTGCGGGCGGCCGCTGAAGGTGGTCGTGGTGGCGGAGAGCCCGGGCGACGCGACCTCACCGGTCATCGTCCGAGGGGTCTGCCCCATATGTCCCAGAGGGCTGAGCGCCGCGCCCCTCTGATCCCCCTGGCGCTGGCCTGCCCGGACTGCCAGAACATGATGCAGCAGATGGGCAACGGCGTGTACAAGTGCTGGAACTGCGGCTACATCAGCACCGGCTGACCGCCCCCGGCGCCGACGGGTTCCGTGCGCCGCCCCCTGGCCCCCGCACGCCGTCCGCGGGGACCCCGCCGAGGATGCGGGCCGGGCCGAATGCGGAGATGCTGAGTGCGTCAGCGTTCCGTGAGGAGGACGGCCATGTCCATGCTCGACAAGCTCAAGGGCCTCATCAAGGGTCACCCCGACCAGGCCCGGCAAGGCGTCGAAAAGGCCGGAGACGCGTTCGACGCGAAGACGCAGAACAAGTACCAGAGCCAGGTCGACACGGCCCAGCAGAAGCTGGGCGACCAGATCGGCAATCAGCCGCCCACCGGGGGCGAGCGCCCGCCGCAGCCCTGACGGGCGGCGCGGCCGGCGACCGGAGCCGGTCCCACCAGGTGGAGCCCGGTCCGGCCGTGGTGTTGTTGCCGCGACCGGGCGGTTCGCCGGGGCAGGGAGCCTCCGGGGTGCCGCCGCTCAGTACGGCACCGCCCAGGACGCCCCACCCGCGCTCTCGCACAAGCCCCGCAAGGCGCGCCTCGCCCGGGAACGCACCGGACCGGCACCCCGCGCCGCCATCACCTCGCGGGCGGCGGCCACCAGCTGCCGCCCGTGTCCCCTGCCCGCCGCGCCTCATCCATAACCACCGCGCTCAGCCCGGCGGCCCGGTAGCGACGCCCGCCATGGGCGATCCCCTCGGACAGGAGGTCAGCGCCGCGGCTGCCTCGCCCTCCGGCGGCACCAGCAGCACGGCCACGGGGCCGCAGCGCGGGGTCGTGCGGCCCGCCGCCCGGCCGCGCCCGCTCCCGCGCGGGGCCCGGGCACCGGCGCGCGGCTCCGCCGGTGCCTCGTCCTCCGCGAACGTTCTGAATCTGCGCGCGGCGGGTTAACGCGGCGGATCAGCCGATCGCCGCGGCGCCCGCCTGGGCGAACTTCTCATCCAGGTCGCCGCTCGGGGCGCCCGCGACACCGATGCCCGCGACCGGCGCGCCCTGGTTCCGCACCGGGGCGCCGCCCGCGAGGAACAGGGTGCCGGGGATGTCCTTGAGGTTGGGGGCGGTCTGGAGGCGCTTGACGAGCTCCGAGGTGGGCGCGTTCCAGGAGACCGCGGTGAAGCCCTTCCGCACGGCGGACTCGTACGACTGCGGCCCGGCGCCGTCGCCCCGCAGCGTCACCAGGGTGTTGCCGTTACGGTCGACGACGGCGACGGAGACCTTCTGGCCCTCCTTCTCCGCGGCGGCGAGCGCGCCCTGGGCGGCCTTGGTCGCGGCGGCGAGCGCGAGGTGGGACGACTGCGTCAGGTCCTTGCCGGCGACGGCGCGCACCGGAGCCTGCCGCTCGGCGGAGGGGGACGCCGTGGCGGACACCGCCCCGAAGGTGCCGCCGCCGACCGCGGCGACGGCCACGGCGGCGGTGATCAGACGGGCACGGGACGAAAACTTCTTCATGACGGTCTCCTTCGGGGGATTTCCTGGCTCGCCCCATCCTCGGCACCCCACCGCCCCCGGCCATCGCCGTCCCGGCCCCGATCCGCAAGCCACCCGCCCGACCAGGGGGTCAACCGATCGGCTGATGCGGGGGCGCTCCGCGCGGGTTAGAACGGTCTTGATCACCCCCTCTCAGGGGCGGAGGCTCGCACTCCGCCCCCGCCGAAGGCGGAAACGGCGCCGCGCCCGGCGAGACACAGCCACCCCTCCGGACGGAGCCCCGTGCAGAACCCCCGGCCCAAGACGCCCGACCCGGACGCCCCCTGGCTGGAAGCCGTCATGCACACCGCGTTCTTCCTGCTGCTCGGCGCGTCGCTCGCCCGCTTCCTCATCCGCCACCCCGGCGAGCCCCGCACCCCGTGGATCATCGCCCTCAGCGCGGCGCTGGCCCTGCTGTACGTCCTCGCCCCCGCGCTCGGCGGGCTGTGGCCCAGGGCAGCGGCCCGGCCGCTGCCCTGGCTGGGAGCGGTGGTGGCGACGTGGGTGGTGCTGGTCGTGCTCGCGCCGAGCTTCGCGTGGTGCGCGGTGCCGCTGTTCTACACGGGGCTGCGCACCCTGGGCACGCGCGCGGCCCTCGTGCTGGTCGTCCTGCTCACCACCCTCGTCGTCGTGGCGCAGCTCCGGCTCGCGGAGGGCTTCGACCCGAATCTGGTGCTCGCCCCGCCGGCGGTCGCCGCGATCGCCACGGCCGTCTTCGTCCACACCCAGCGGCAGACGGCCCGGCAGCGGGCCCTGATCGACGATCTGCTCCGCACCCGGCGCGAACTGGCCGCCACCGAGCGGCGCGAGGGCACCCTGGCCGAGCGGCAGCGCCTGTCGATGGAGATCCACGACACCCTCGCCCAGGGGCTGTCGAGCCAGCGGATGCTGCTCCAGGCCGCGGACCGCACCTGGGACGCCGACCCCGGGGCGGCGCGCCGGCACGTCCGTACGGCGGCGGACATCGCGGCCCGGGGGCTGGCCGAGACCCGGCGGTTCGTCCACGACCTGGCGCCGCCGCAGTTCGACGGCGGGGTGCGGCTGGAGGACGCGCTGCGCACGCTCGCCGGGCAGGAGTCCGCAGGCGCGCCGGCCGTGCGGTTCCACGTGGAGGGCGCGGCGGTGCCGCTGCCCGGCCGGGTCGAGTCGGCGCTGCTGCGGATCGCCCAGGGCGCCCTGGCGAACGTCCGCGAGCACGCGGGGGCCACCACGGCGGCGCTCACGCTGAGCTACCTCGGCGACCAGGTGGTCCTGGACATCGCCGACGACGGGCGCGGTTTCGACCCGGCGGACCCCGGGGACCCCGGCGGCACCGGTGACACCACCGCGGACCGCGGCCACGGGCTGCCCGCGATCCGCGCCCGCGTCCGTCAGCTCGGTGGCACCCTGACCATCGAATCGGCGCCCGGCGAGGGCACCGTGCTCTCCGCCTCCGTCCCCCTGGAGACCCCGTGAACCGGCTCATGGACCGGCCGCCTCCGCCCGTGCGGATCCTGCTGTGCGACGACCACGCCGTCGTCCGCGCCGGGCTGCGCGCCCTGCTCGGCAGCGCGCCGGGCATCGAGGTCGTCGGGGAGGCGGGCGACGGCGAGGAGGCGGTGGCCCTGGCGGCACGGCTGCGGCCCGACGTGGTGCTGATGGACTTGCAGCTCGGTCCCGGCACGGACGGCATCGAGGCGACGCGCCGCATCGTCGCGGACGCCGCCGCCCGGGCCGGGGCGCGGGCGCCGGGCGCCGACGGGGAATCCGGCGGCCCCTACGTCCTGGTGCTCACCACCTACGACACGGACGCTGACATCACCCGGGCCATCGAGGCGGGGGCGACGGGGTACCTGCTGAAGGCGGAGCGGCCGGAGGAGCTGTTCTCGGCCATCCGGGCGGCGGCGGAGGGGCGGACGGCGCTGTCCCCGCCGGTCGCGGGCCGGGTGATGGCGCGGATGCGCGGCGGGGGCCGCCCCGCCCTCACCGACCGCGAGCGCGACATCCTCGGGCAGCTCGCCCGGGGGCTCGGGAACCGGGAGATCGCCCGCGCGTTGTTCATCAGTGAGGCGACCGTGAAGACCCACCTTGGCCGGATCTACGACAAGTTGGGGGTCGACACCCGCGCGGGCGCGGTGGCCGTCGCGAAGGAACAGCGGCTGCTCCGCTAAACGGAATCCTCAACTCCGGCCCTGGCCAAGCCCGGACGACTGCATGACCATTCTTGAGATTGCATGCAATCGCAGAGATTGGCTACCCCCGAACGCACATCCGACACAATCCAAGTCCGGACCAACGGGGAGCAGTTCACCGCATAGCGGAATCAATCAACCGCTCATCGGAGAACGACAGGTCAAATCCTTGTTGCGCCCCTGTCAATGTCGTCGGATCGGTGGCACTCTCTCCTCAATTCGCTCCTGCACCACATCGGCAACACCTCAGCTTCACCCCTGCTTCAACGGGTGGCCGTACTCCAGGCTGCCCGAACCCCCCATACAAGGCCGCGAGTTCGCGGCCGGCATTAGGAGTCAGAGTTGAGAAGCATCACCTCCACCTCCCGTAAGAACACCCTCCGCGCCGCCGCCCTGGTCGCCTCCGCCGCCATGGTCGCCGTCGGCGTGCAGACCGGCAGCGCGAGCGCCTCCGCCGACCGCGAGAACGGCGCCCTGGCGCTGAACCTCTCCGCGGACCAGCGGGTTTCCGCGATCAAGGGTGCGCAGACCGAGGCCGCGGCCACCGCCGCCAAGATCGGTCTGGGCGGGAAGGAGAAGCTGGTCGTCCGCGATGTCATCAAGGACGCGAACGGCACGGTGCACACCCGGTACGAGCGCACGTTCGACGGGCTGCCCGTCCTCGGCGGCGACCTGGTCGTCCACGAGGCGAAGAGCGGCTCGCGCAGCGTCGACAAGGCGACCGACGCGGACATAGCCGTGCCCACCACGACTCCGTCCGTGGCGCCCTCCGCCGCGAAGAAGAGCGCGCTCGGCGTCGCCGCCCAGGAGAAGACCGCCAAGGCCGAGGGCCAGGCGCCGCGCAAGGTCGTCTGGGCCGCGTCCGGCAAGCCGGTCCTGGCGTACGAAACGGTCGTCACCGGCGTCCAGAAGGACGGCACCCCGAGCAAGCTGCACGTCATCACCGACGCGGCCACCGGGAAGAAGCTCTTCCAGCGCGAGGCCATCGAGACCGGCTCGGGCACCAGCACCTACAGCGGCAAGGTCCCGCTGACCACGACGAAGAGCGGCACGTCCTTCCAGCTGACCGACAGCGCGCGCGGCGGCCACAAGACGTACGACCTCAACCAGGGCAGCTCCGGCACCGGCTCGCTCTACACCGACGCCGACGACGTCTGGGGCGGCGGCCGGCAGACCGCGGCCGTCGACGCCCACTACGGCGCGGCGGTCACCTGGGACTTCTACAAGAACGTCCTGGGCCGCAGCGGCATCAAGAACGACGGCAAGGGTGCCTACTCCCGCGTCCACTACGGCGACAGCTACGTCAACGCCTTCTGGGACGACGACTGCTTCTGCATGACGTACGGCGACGGCGAGGGCAACAAGAACCCGCTGACCGCGCTCGACGTGGCCGCCCACGAGATGACCCACGGCGTCACCTCCGCGACCGCCGGCCTGAACTACAGCGGCGAGTCCGGCGGCCTCAACGAGGCGACGTCCGACATCTTCGGCACCGCGGCCGAGTTCTACGCCAAGAACGCCACCGACGCCGGCGACTACCTCATCGGCGAGAAGATCAACATCAACGGTGACGGCACCCCGCTGCGCTACATGGACAAGCCGAGCAAGGACGGCGCCTCGAAGGACTACTGGTCCTCGAGCCTGGGCAACACCGACGTCCACTTCTCGTCGGGCCCGGCCAACCACTTCTACTACCTGCTGTCCGAGGGCAGCGGCAAGAAGACGATCGACGGCGTGACCTACGACAGCCCCACGTACAACAACTCCAAGGTCACCGGCATCGGCCGGGACAAGGCCACCAAGATCTGGTACAAGGCCCTGACCACGTACTTCACCTCCACCACCAACTACAAGGCGGCTCGCGCGGGCACCCTGAAGGCCACCGCCGACCTCTACGGCTCCACCAGCACGGAGTACAAGACGGTCGCCGCCGCCTGGACCGCGATCAACGTGAAGTAACGCTTCTCCCGGAGCCGGGCGGCGCCTCGCGGATCCTTGCTCCCGAGGCCGCGCCCCGGCCCCACGGGCCCGTGTCCCCCACCGCCGCCGCGGTGGGGGACACGGGCTCGCACACGTTTACGCGCGCATCCCGCGGCCGTGACACCATCGAGGCGTGATCGACCTCGGCTACTCCCTTTCGCGCCGCTTCCCCGACCCCCCGCAGACGGACTACCGCACCGCCGACGTGCGGACCCTGCGGCACGACCTCTTCTGCGGGGACGTCTACCTCGCCGACGTGAAGTCGGACCGCGAGCTGTCCACAGCCTGGGGATGGGTGCCGGTGCTGGACTTCGCCTGGGCGCTGTGCGACATCCTGGAGCAGATCGACCGGGACCCCCGGGGCAACCGCGCCGCGGTCCCCCAGTTCGCCGAGCTGGACTTCACCGAGTCGAGCGACCGGATGCTCTTCGAGCGGCGCTTCGGGTGGGTGGAGGTGGCCGCCGACTGGATGCCGGCCGACGAGGCCCCGCTCACCTTCAACCACCGGGCACTGCGGCGCGAGGCCCGGGACTTCCTGCACGACCTGATCGCGGACCTCTCCGACATGCACGAGGGCCTCGCCGACAACCCCGTCGTCTGGGACCTGCAGAGTCGCTTCCCGCGCGTCTGACCCGGCGCCGGCCGGGCCCCGCCCTCACTCCGGCGGCGCCTCCACCCGCACGCCGATCTGCGCGGCGAACGCGGGTGCAAGGTCGAGCAGTTGCGAGGGGCTGATGACCGCCCCCGACAGCCGCTCCAGGCCCCGCGCGATGTCCAGCTCCGTGACCGCCCGCAGGTCCACGTCCGCCATGCGCGCCCCCGTGAAGTCGGCGCGGCGCAGCGCGCAGCCCCGGAAGTCGACCCGCTCCAGGACCGCCCCGCCGAAGTCGGCCTCGGAGAGGACACAGTCCTCGAAGGTGACGTCCTTGAGCTTCGCGTTGCGCAGGTTCAGGTAATCGATCTTGCCGCCGCGGATCAGGACGCGCTCCAGGACCGCCCCGTGCAGCTGCGTCCCGCCGAGCCGGGCGTCCCGCACCTCGACGTCGCGCAGGCTCGCCTCCGCCAGATCCGTGCCCACCCCACGGACTCCGTCGAGGACGCTGTCGCTGATCCGGGCCCGGCCGAGGCGGGTCTCGTCCAGCGCACAGCGGCGCAGCGCGCAGTCCAGGAAGCGGGCGCCCCGGGCGTCCTGCCCCACGAAGTCGGCGTCGGTGAACTCCAGGCCGTCGTAATCGCCCTCCGGCTCCAGCCCGGCCCCGTCGTGCGGCCGCAGCGGGGGCAGCCGCACCTCCGGGAGCGCGGCCACCGGGCGCGCGCCACTCGTCCTGCGGATCTTCCGACTCTTCCGGGTCCCGTCCTGCGTGGTCATGCCTCCACCGTGACACGGGGCACTGACAATGCCCTTGACCTCAACCGTTCTTGAGGTTGAAAACTCAAGGATCAGAGACACCGGCCGCCCCCCGCTCGGAGGAGTTCACCATGCACGCCGTTCGACTGCACGCCTTCGGCCCCGCCGAGAACCTCACCTACGAGCAGACCGACGACCCGGTGCCGGGGCCCGGCCAGGTCCGCATCGCGGTCGCCGCGGCGGGGGTGCACCTGGTCGACACCACTTTGCGCAACGGTGACCGCAAGGGCCCCTACGCGCCTCCCACCCTGCCCACCGTGCCCGGCCGTGAGGTGGCGGGCACCGTCGACGCCCTCGGCGAGGGCACCGACCCCGCGTGGCTGGGCCGCCGGGTCGTGGCCCACCTGGGCGCGGCCCCGGGCGGCTACGCGGAGCTGGCCGTCGCCGACGCCGACAAGATCCACAAGATCCCCGACGGCATGCGCGAGGACCACGCCATCGCCATGGTCGGCACCGGCCGCACCGCCCTCGGCATCCTCGCCTTCACCGAGCTGTCCGATGCCGACGTCGTCGTGGTGACGGCCGCCGCCGGAGGCATCGGCGCCCTGCTCGTGCAGTACGCGAAGAACGCGGGCGCCACCGTCGTCGGCCTCGCCGGCGGCCCCGCCAAGGTCGAGCGGGTCCGCGCCCTGGGCGCCGACATCGCCCTCGACTACACCGACCCGTCCTGGCCGGAAGCGGCCCGCGGCGCCCTCGGCGGCGCCGCGGCCACCGTCGTCTTCGACGGCGTCGGCGGCGAGGCCGCGCACGCCGCCGTCGGCCTGCTCGGCCCCGGCGGCAGCCACCTCGTCTTCGGCTGGTCCTCGGCCGGGCACGAGGAGCGCCCGCTCACCCCGGACCCCGAGGAGCTGGCCGCCCGGTCCATCACCTCCCGCAGCGTCCTCGGCCCGCCCATGCTGGAGCGCGTCGGCGGCCCGCAGGGCATGTACCGGCTGCAGGAGGAGGCCCTCGCCGACGCCGCCGCCGGCCACGTCACCCCCCTCGTCACCCGCTTCGCCCTCGCCGAGACCGCCGCCGCCCACCGGGCGCTGGAGACCCGCGGCACGGTGGGCAAGGTCGTCCTCATCCCGTAAGAAAACGCCGTCCGGGCGGGGGCCTGCGCCCCCGCCCGGGAGCGCTCCACGGGGCCCGGTGACGAAAATCAGTCGCGCCGCCCCGGCACCGGCCCGCATCCTGGGCCCCATGCTGATCAGAGAAGCCCGCGCCGACGACTGGCCCGCCATCTGGCCGCTCGTCCGGGATGTCGCCGCCGCCGGTGAGACCTACACCTTCCCGCGCGACATCGGCGAGGACTTCGCCCGGGGCCTGTGGCTGCTCCCCGCGCCCGCGCGCACGGTCGTGGCCGTCGACGGCTCGGGGGCCCTCCTCGGCACCGCCAAGATGAACCCCAACCACATGGGGCCCGCGTCCCACATCGCCAGTGCCAGCTTCATGGTGGCGCCCGAGCACTCCGGCCGCGGTGTCGGCCGGGCCCTCGCGGAGTACGCCGTCCGGTGGGCCCGCGAGCAGGGTTACCGGGCCATGCAGTTCAACGCCGTCGTGGAGAGCAACACCCGGGCCGTCGCCCTCTGGAAATCCCTGGGCTTCACCATTATCGGCACCCTTCCCGAGGGATACCGGCTCCCCGACGGCAGCTACACCGGGCTGCACATCATGCATTTGGCCCTGTAAAGCCCCTGTGCCGCCCGAGCGGGCTCGGCGAAGTCCCGTGGCGCCCGGCTTCCGGCGGAGCGCTCAGGCGACGACGCGCAGTTCCCGCGCCGTATTGTTCAGCCGCCGGCCCGCCGATTCCGTACACGTCACAATGTCCTCGATGCGGACCCCGAACCGGCCCGGGAGATAAATTCCCGGCTCGATCGAGAAACACATCCCCGGCACCAGCGGCAGGTGCTCGCCCTCCACCAGATAGGGCGGTTCGTGCGTCGTCACGCCGATGCCGTGGCCGGTGCGGTGGATGAAGTACTCGCCGTATCCGGCGCGCCGGATGACCTGCCGCGCCACCCGGTCGATCTCCTGGCACGCCACGCCCGGCCGCACCGCCTCGAATGCCGCCTGCTGCGCCTCCCGCACCAAATCGTGCACCTTGCGCTCTTCGGCCGAGGGCTCACCCACATGGACGGTGCGCGTGGTGTCCGAGCCGTAGCCGTCCAGGAGGCCGCCGAAATCCATGACGACCATGTCGCCGTCCTCGATGACGCGCTCGCCCGAGGAATGGTGGGGATTGGCGCCGTTCGGCCCGGAGCCGACGATGGTGAAATCCACCTGGGAATGCCCGTACTCGCGCAGCAGCCGCGCCAGATCCGCGGCGACCTCGCTCTCCCGCCGCCCCGAGAACCGCAGTTGCACGATGTCCTCGTACACGGAGTCCGCCGCCGCGCCCGCCGCCGCGAGCCGCTCCACCTCGTACGCGTCCTTCACCGCCCGCAGCATCGGCATCACTTCGGTGAACGCGCCGAAAGCCAGGCGGGGCCGGGCCCGCTGGAGCGCCAACAGGTGCAGCGCCCAGGCGTTGTCGGAGACGCCGTACCGCCCCGATTCGGCCAGGAGCGGGGCCAGGGCCGCGTACGGGTCCTGCCCGTCCGTCCAGCCGGTGATCGCCAACGCCCGGGCGCCCGGCGCCTGTTCGGCGTCCGGCCGCTCCAGCGCGGGCACCAGCAGCTGCGGCTTGCGGCCCGGCGTGATCAGCAGGGCGGTCAGCCGCTCCGAGGTGTGCGGGCGGTAGCCCGTCAGCCAGCCCAGGTCGGGGCCCGGCGTGACGAGCAGCCCGGCCAGCCCGGCGTCGACGGCGGCCACGGCGGCGCGCTCCATACGGGCGGCATAGGCCGCGGGACCCTCGGGTTGGCCGGACTGCTCCACGGCGGCGGCATCTGCGCTCATGAGGGCAGAGTAATCCGCACGGAGGCGCTCGGCGACGCGTTTCTCGACCTCACGGGTGAGGGGCTCTCCTCCGACCGGATGAGAGCGACCCCGACCCAGGACCGATTTCCCCCGGATTCCATTGTGATCGGGGAACTTTCCCGCCTAGCGTGTTCACGCCCGTACTGAACTCGTTCTGTTGTCGTTCTTCCGCCGGGCAGCGCAAATCACACAGAGAAGGAGCATCATGTTCCGACGGATCGGGCGGTTCGCCGTCCACCGCCCATGGCTGACCATCGGGGGCTGGATCATCGCCGCCGTGGCCCTCGCCATACTCGCCCCCGGCCTGAAGTCCACCACCGACGAAACGGAATTCCTCCCTTCGCATTACGAGTCCGTACAGGCAGGAAAGGTCCAGGAAAAGGCATTTCCGCAGTCCGACACGCCCTCCGCCATCGCGGTCTTCCAGCGCAAGGACGGCGGCAAGCTCACTCCGGCCGACCGGCAGGACGTCGTCAAGGTCACCACCGGCCTGCACGACAAGCACCGCAAGGGCATAGCCAAGGTGGTGACGAACCCGCAGTCCGTCTCCCCCAATGGTGAGATCGCCCTCGCCAATATCGTCGCGGTCGACCCCAATGCCCAGGACAGCACGCTCCCGGACGCCGTCAAGGACCTCCGCGAGGACGCCAAGCCCCTGCTCGGCGGCACCCAGTTGAAGATGGGCATCGGCGGTCAGGCGGCCACCAACCTGGACGCTCAGGAGTCCTCCGGCGACACCGACGCCATGATCATGATGGCGACGCTCGTCCTCATCGTGGTGCTGCTGCTCGTCATCTTCCGCAGCCCGCTCATAGCCCTGCTGCCGGTGCTCATCATCGGCGTCGTCTTCATGGTCGCCCTCGGCCTCATCGGCACCGCGGCCGAGCTCGGCGGGCTCAAGGCCGACAGCTCCATCTCCGCGATCCTCATCGTCGTCCTCTTCGGCGTCGGCACCGACTACATCCTCTTCCTCCTCTTCCGCTACCGCGAGGAGCTGCGGGCCGGGGTCCAGCCCAAGGAAGCGCTCGTCAACTCCGTCGCCCGCGTCGGCGAGACGATCGCCTCCGCCGCCGGCGCCGTCATCGTCGCCTTCCTCGCCCTGCTGCTGTCCACCATGGGCATGATGCGGGCGATGGGCCCCTCGCTCGCCATCTCCGTCGCCGTCACCCTGGTGGCCGCGCTCACGCTCGTCCCGGCCGTCTTCTCGCTCCTGGGCACCAAGGCGTTCTGGCCCTCCAAGGCGTGGAAGAAGCTGCCCCGCAACCGGCTCGCGAACGGCCTCGGCTCCGCCGTCGCCCGCCGCCCGGCCCTGATCGCGACCCTCTCCACGGCCGTCCTCGCCGTCCTGGCGGTCGGCACCTTCAGCTTCAAGGCCGAGTTCGACACCGACAGCCAGCTGCCGCAGAAGCTCGAATCCGTCCAGGCGATGAAGGACCTCCAGCGGGGCTTCTCCGCCGGCCAGTCCGACCCGGCCATGGTCTACGTCCAGTCCAAGAACGGCACCGCCCTCGACAAGGGCGCCCTGAACACCTACAAGACGAAGCTGGAGGGCATCGACGGCGTCGGCACGGTCTCTCCGCCCGTCATCAACCCCGACGGCTCGGTCGCCCAGTACAGCGTCGCCCTGAAGTACCGCCCCACCGAGGACAAGGCCATCGACCTGGCCGGCGGCACCCTCCGCGACAGCGCCCACGCCGCCGCCCCCCAGGGCAGCCGGGCCCTCGTCGGCGGCACCTCGGCCGTCCTGGCCGACGTGGAGAAGGCCGTCACCCACGACTACAAGGTCGTCTTCCCGGTCGCCGGCCTCGCCATCATGATCATCCTGGGGCTGCTGCTCCGCAGCCTCGTCGCCCCGGTCTACCTGATGATCTCCGTCGCCCTGGGCTTCAGCGCGACGCTCGGCGCGACGGTCTGGCTCTTCCAGGACATCCAGCACAAGAACGGCCTGCTGTTCATGCTGCCGGTGATCGTCTATCTCTTCGTCGTCGCCATCGGCACCGACTACAACATCCTCATGGTCGCCCGATTGCGCGAAGAGGTCCGCCGCGGGGTCCCGGCCCGGGAGGCGATCCGCACGGCGGTCGCCCAGTCGGCCCCCACGATCGCCTCGGCGGCGGTCATCCTCGCCGGCACCTTCGGCGTCCTGATGCTCGCCGACAACTCCATGCTCCAGCAGATGGGCTTCGCGGTCGCCTTCGGCATCCTGCTCACGGCCTTCGTCATGGCCACGCTGCTGGTCCCGACGGTCACCTCGCTCCTGGGCCACAAGGCGTGGTGGCCGGGCCACCAGGACGCCCCGCGCCCCGACCCGCACGCCACCGCCGCGGGCACCGCCCCGCAGTGGACGAAGGGCGAGGAAATCCGCCGCTGACGCCACCCCGAGCACGCGAACGGCCCTCCGTGAGTGATCACGGAGGGCCGTTCGGCTGCGCTGGACCGCGCGTTCTGCGAGCCGCCTGTCGGATTCGAACCGACGACCCTCGCTTTACAAGAGCGACGCTCTGGCCAACTGAGCTAAGGCGGCTGGGCATCAGCGGGCACCGCCCGCGAACGCTGTTCCACTCTACACAGCGGCCGGATCCGCCAGCCACAACGTCAGGGGGCTGACAAGCGCCCTGCGCCCGGGTACCGTCACCGGCAACCCGGTCCGATTGGACTGGACCACTCCTTTACTCGGATCGTCCGGCACGTTCCTGCCGGTGAAGGGACCGCATCACCATGGCCACGGTCACGTACGACAAGGCGACCCGCATCTACCCCGGGTCCGACAAACCGGCTGTCGATCAGCTCGACATCGCCATCGAGGACGGCGAGTTCCTCGTCCTCGTCGGCCCCTCCGGCTGCGGGAAGTCCACCTCGCTGCGGATGCTCGCGGGGCTGGAGGACGTCAACGGCGGAGCGATCCGCATCGGCGACCGCGACGTCACCCACCTGCCGCCGAAGGACCGGGACATCGCGATGGTGTTCCAGAACTACGCGCTCTACCCCCACATGACCGTCGCCGACAACATGGGCTTCGCCCTGAAAATCGCCGGTGTCAACAAGTCGGAGATCCGGCAGAAGGTCGAAGACGCCGCGAAGATCCTCGACCTCACGGAGTACCTGGGCCGCAAGCCCAAGGCGCTCTCCGGCGGCCAGCGCCAGCGCGTGGCCATGGGGCGGGCGATCGTCCGCGAGCCGCAGGTGTTCCTCATGGACGAGCCCCTGTCGAACCTCGACGCCAAGCTGCGCGTCCAGACCCGCACCCAGATCGCCGGGCTGCAGCGCCGCCTCGGCATCACCACGGTCTACGTCACCCACGACCAGGTCGAGGCCATGACGATGGGCGACCGCGTCGCGGTCCTCAAGGACGGGCTGCTCCAGCAGATCGACTCGCCGCGCAACATGTACGACCGCCCGGCCAACCTCTTCGTCGCGGGCTTCATCGGCTCCCCCGCGATGAACCTGGTCGAGGTGCCGATCACCGACGGCGGCGTGCGGTTCGGCAACAGCGTGGTCCCCGTCTCCCGGGAGGCCCTGAGCGCGGCCGCCGACAAGGGCGACTCCACCGTCACGGTGGGCGTGCGCCCGGAGCACTTCGACGTGGTCGAGCAGGGCGGCGCGCCGGCCCTCACCAAGGACACCGCGGGCGCGCCGGCCGGTCTGGCCGTCACGGTCAACGTCGTGGAGGAACTCGGCGCCGACGGATACGTGTACGGGACGGCCGAGGTCGGCGACGAGCGCAAGGACCTCGTCGTCCGCGTCAACGGGCGCCGCGTGCCGGACAAGGGATCGATCCTCCACGTGGTCCCGCGCCCGGGTGAACTGCACGTCTTCTCGACGTCCTCGGGCGAGCGGCTGAGCGACTGACCTCGCGGATCTTCCGCTCCCCGGCTCCGGCGCGGCCCTTCCACGGCCCCGCCGGACGCTGCCGGGGAAATGCCCGCCGCCCCGCGCCCGTTCGCCGGCGCGGGGCGGCGTTCGTCACGCAGCGTGCGTTAAACCTCGCACCGGATCTCATGTCCGCTTCTGTCCATAAATACCCCGGCAGTTACCCCCATTTCGAGTGCTGTGCGTCAACTTCGCGCCTGCGTCATCGCCCCATTCCTTAGCTCAACCGGGTGACTAAATGTCGCCATATCATTACCCCTCGCTACCATCTGCGACATGAACCAGGCCGCCCGCCGCATCGGCAGAACTCTCGCCCTCGTCCTTCCCGTCGTTCTCGTCCTCTCCGGGACTCTCGCGGTCACCCGCGTCCCGTGGGCGGCGCCGAACGCCGAGTCGCAGGTGCTCACCGCCTCCTCCGACACCGCGTCCACCCAGGCCAAGGCCGCCCGCGCCCCGCACGAGGTGCTGCGCGACCGGCTGTTGACCCAGCTGCAGGAGAAGAACCCCTCCGTCGCGCTCACGGACCTCCAGACCGCGGTGAACGGCCGTCCCTCGCTGGCCCGGCACTGCGCCGACCTGGCCCGGGCGCTCGGGCGGGCCGCGGTCGCCAAGTACGGCCCCAAGCAGGCTCAGAACTACTCCAGGCCGGTCTGCGACACCTCGTTCGCCTCCGGCGTCGCCCAGGGCCGCTGACCGCCGCCCACGGGCCCGGTCACCGCGTCACCCACGCTCCGCGTTCCGTTCACCGTCCGCCCCGCGCCGCCGCCCGCACCCCCGCCGGGACGACGGCCTATCGTGCGGAGGATGACCGGCACGCACGCGTACCCCCGACCCACCCAAGCCGTCGTCCTGGCCGGAGGCCAGGGTTCACGGCTGCGCCCGTACACCGACGACCGTCCCAAGCCGATGGTCGAGATCCCCGGCACCGGGACCCCGATCATCGGCCATCAGCTGTCCTGGCTCGCCGCCGAGGGCGTCACCGACGCCGTCGTCTCCTGCGGCCACCTGGCCGGCGTCCTCCAGGACTGGCTCGCGTCGGCCGAGCTGCCGCTGCGGGTCACCACGGTGGTCGAGCCGGAGCCCCTCGGCCGCGGCGGCGGCCTGAAGTTCGCCGCGGCGTCACTGCCGCACCCCGACCGGCCCTGGTACGCCACGAACGGCGACATCTGGACCCGCTTCTCGCTCCGCGAGATGGCCGCCTTCCACCACGAGCGTGACGCGGTGGCCACCCTGGCGCTGGCCCGGCCCCGGATCCCCTGGGGGGCCGTCGAGACGGACGAGTTCGGGCACGTCCTCGACTTCATCGAGTCGCCGCCCTCCCCCTACCTGATCAACGCGGGGGTGTACGTCTTCTCCGCCGCCTTCACCGCGCTGCTGCCCGAGCGGGGCGACCACGAGCGCACCACCTTCCCGCGCCTCGCCCGCGACCGCCGCCTCGCGGGCTTCCCGCTGCCGCAGGGGGCGTACTGGCGGGCGATCGACACGGCCAAGGACCTCACGGAGGCGGCCAGGGAGCTGCGCGGCGAGACCGCCTGAGGGCCACCGCCCGCCCCACGTGGCCGCCGCGTGGGAACCGCCCGCCGGCCCCTTCTGGAGCAGCCGGCGCCCCGCCGGCCGGCCCTCATGAGCACCGCCCGCGCACACGAAACGCCCCCGCACCCCTGGAGAGGGTGCGGGGGCGTCGCCGCGGTCCCGGGAAGGCCCGGAGTCAGCCGAGAAGCCCTCCGAGGGCCCCTCCCGTGCGGGAACCGCCCCCGGTCGAGCCGCCGGTGGAGGTGCCGGAGCCGCCCGTCGTGCTGCCGCCGGAGCCGCTCGTGGCGGACGAGCCGGTGGGGCTGCGCGGTGCCGCGGGGGCCGCGGGCCGCTGGGGGGTCTGCGGGGCCGGGCGGACGCCCTGGCTGGCGCCGGGCTTCCCCGCGGTGCCGGCCGTGCTCGCCGGGGCCCGGGTGCCGGGTGCGGCGGGGGCGGTGGCGCTCGGGCTGGGGGACTTCGCGGGCGGGGTCGGCTTGGGGGTGCCGGGGACGGCGGAGCCCTGGATGCCGCGGGGGGTGGAGCCGGTGCCGGGGCGCTGCGGGAGCGGCGAACCGGGGAGGTTGTTCGCGGGCGGGGCGACGGGGCCGGGGGCCTGGGCGACCTCCGAGGAGCGGACGGCGCCGCCGAGCGTCGAGCCGATCAGCAGGGACATGCCGACGAGGACGGTCGCCATGATCGTGCCCCGGCGGAGCACGCGGCGGCGCAGCTCCCACAGTTCGGCGCGGGGGCCGAGGCGCCGCCAGGCTTCGCCGGCGAGCCGCCCGTCGACGGAGTAGAAGGGGGCGCCCGCGATGACGAGGGGGCTCCAGGCGGCGAGGTAGATGATGTCGGGCGCGTCGTAGGCGGGGACCGTGCGCCAGCTGACCGTGACCAGGAGGGTCGCGGAGAGCAGGACGCCGATGGAGGCGGCGACCCGCTGCCAGAGGCCGAAGATGGTGAGGACGCCGACGACGACCTGGAGGAAGGCGATGGTGAGGCCGGCGCCCACGGGGTGGCTGAGGGCGAGGTCGCGCAGCGGGGAGGCGACGGGCCAGGGGTGCAGCGAGGTGAGCCAGGTGACCATGGAGCCGCGGCGGCCGCCGTCGAAGTAGACGGGGTCGCACAGCTTGCCCATGCCGGCGTAGATGGAGATGAAGCCGAGGAAGATGCGCAGGGGCAGGAGGACGACGCCCAGGTTCATCCGGCGCCCGGGGTAGTAGGCGTGGCGGACGGAGTCGCCCTGGCGGGAGCGGGCCCGGTCGTCGTCCTCGGGGCCGTCCGGTCCGTCGAACGCCTGGTAGTCGTACTGGTCTTCGTCGTAGGCGCTGCCGGTGGGGCGTACGCCGCGCAGCAGTTGGGTCTCGGGGCCCACGGGGTCGACGAGCTCCCCGGAGGCGGCGGGGCCGCGGGGGCCGACGACGGTGGCGCCGTCGACGCGGACGCGGGGCAGCACCTGGGTGGATCCGGTGTCGCCGCCGGGGGCCGCGGAGTCCCTTACGGCCTGCAGGAGTTCGGTGGGCGCCGAGTCGCCGGGGGCGGTGCGACCGCTCCACACCACGGGAGCACGGCGCTTGGCCGGGCTCTTGACGGTGGGCAGCTGCGCGGTGTCGGCGATCCCGGCGAACTGCCGGGTGACGCGCGGCGGCCGGGCGAGCTGCACCCGGAAACTCGCATGGTTGACGACGATCTGCGCCGGGTCGGACGGCACTTTCACCGTACTCAGCGCGGGCTGGTCGTCGTACCCGGAAGAGCTTCCCCCCGTGGGTGTGCGGGGTGTTCTGGTGTCCACACTCATCTAACCGAGTGACTTCTGATTAGGACACTGCCTTGACCGGTTCGAACTGTCCGAGACGCGTCAAGGTCGCGGAACGCCGATCGCCGGACGGGGGGAATTCGCCCGTCCGGCGTTTCGGTGAGGATCCGGCGGGATCAGGCGCGGCGGCGCGACGCCTCGTAGAGCACGACGCCCGCGGCGACACCGGCGTTGAGCGACTCGGCGCCGCCCGGCATCGGGATGCGCACCCGGAAGTCGCAGGTCTCGCCGACGAGGCGGGACAGGCCCTTGCCCTCGCTGCCGACGACGATGACGACGGGGCCGGAGAGGGCCTCCAGCTCGTGGAGCTCGACGTCGCCGTCGGCGGCGAGGCCGACGACCACGAGCCCGGCCTTCTGGTAGGACTCCAGCGTCCGCGTCATGTTGGTGCAGCGCGCCACGGGGGTGCGGGCGGCGGTGCCGGCGGAGGTCTTCCAGGCGCTGGCGGTCATGCCGGCCGCGCGGCGCTCGGGGACGACGACGCCGTGGCCGCCGAAGGCGGAGACGGAGCGGACGACGGCGCCGAGGTTGCGCGGGTCGGTGATGCCGTCGAGGGCGACGATCAGCGGGTCCTCGGCTCCGTCGAAGGCGGCGGCGACGAGGTCCTCGGGGTGGGCGTAGTCGTACGGCGGCACCGACAGGACGAGGCCCTGGTGGTTGAGGCCGTTCGTCATCCGGTCGAGCTCGGGGCGGGGGGCCTCCATGAGGTTCAGCCCCTTGTCGGCGGCGAGCTGGAGGGCCTCGCGGACGCGCTCGTCGTTGTCCAGGTACTGCTGGACGTAGAGCGTGGTGGCGGGGACGCCCTCGCGCAGCGCCTCGACGACGGAGTTACGGCCGACGACGAGCTCGTTGGTGCCCTTGGGGCCGCCGCGGCGGGGGGCCGGGCGCTTGGACTCGTGCCGGACCTTGGCGTTGGCGAGGCGGTTCTTCTTGTGCCCCTTACGCTCCGATGCGGGCGGGGTCGGACCCTTGCCCTCCAGGGCCCGGCGCCGCTTGCCGCCGCTGCCGACCTGCGCGCCCTTCTTGTTGGACGTGCGGCGGTTCCTGCGCTGGCTGTTGCCGGCCATGGGTGCACCTGTTTCTTCACTGCTAGAGCCGAGGGGAACGACTCAGTAAACGTACGTACGAAAAGTGTCTCTCAGGACGGGCGGCGCCGCCCGGGACCGGCCGCGCGGGCCCGTCCCGGGAACGGGTCTAGGACAGGGACCAGCGGGGGCCGGACGGGGTGTCCTCGATGGCGAGGCCGGACTGCTGGAGCTGGTCGCGGATGGCGTCCGCGGTGGCGTAGTCCTTCCGCTCCCGGGCCGCCTGGCGCTGCTCCAGGACCAGCCGGACCAGGGAGTCGACGACGCCGTGCAGGTCCTCGCCGCGGCCGCCGCCGTCGCCGCCGGCCCAGGTCTCGTCCAGCGGGTCGAGGCCCAGGACGCCGAGCATGGCGCGGACCTCGGCCAGCCGGGCGACGGCCGATTCCTTGTCGTCGGCGGTCAGGGCGGAGTTGCCCTGGCGGACGGTGGTGTGGACGATCGCGAGGGCCTGCGGGACGCCCAGGTCGTCGTCCATGGCCTCGGCGAACGCGGGCGGGACCTCGGCGGCCGGCTCGACCGGGCCGGCCTTCTCCACGACGCGCTGGATGAAGCCCTCGATCCGCGCGAAGGCGGACTCGGCCTCGCGCAGCGCCTCCGGGCTGTACTCGATCATCGAGCGGTAGTGCGGGGTGCCGAGGTAGTAGCGCAGCACGATGGGGCGCCACTGCTTGAGCATCTCCGAGACGAGCACCGAGTTGCCCAGTGACTTCGACATCTTCTCGCCGCTCATGGTGACCCAGGCGTTGTGCACCCAGTAGGAGGCGAAGTCGTCACCGAAGGCCTTGGCCTGGGCGATCTCGTTCTCGTGGTGCGGGAAGATCAGGTCGAGGCCGCCGCCGTGGATGTCGAAGGCGCTGCCCAGGTACTTGTGGGCCATCGCCGAGCACTCCAGGTGCCAGCCCGGGCGGCCGCGGCCCCAGGGCGTCTCCCAGGAGGGCTCGCCGGGCTTGGCGGCCTTCCACATCGCGAAGTCGCGGGGATCGCGCTTGCCGGTCTCGCCCTCGCCGGAGGGCTGGAGGAGGTTGTCCAGCTCCTGGTTGGAGAGCTCCAGATAGCCGGGGAAGGAGCGCACGTCGAAGTAGACGTTGCCGTCGGCCTCGTAGGCGTGGCCGCGCTCGATCAGGCCGCGCATCATCTCGACCATCTCGGTGACATGGCCGGTCGCGCGCGGTTCGTAGGTGGCCGGCAGGCAGCCGAGGCCGTCGTAGCCGCTGTTGAAGGCCCGCTCGTTCGCATAGCCGATCGACCACCAGGGGCGGCCCTGCTCGGCGGCCTTGCGGATGATCTTGTCGTCGATGTCCGTGACGTTGCGCACAAAGGTCACTTCGTAGCCGCGATAGGTGAACCAACGACGCATGATGTCGAAGTTGAGACCCGAACGGATGTGCCCGATGTGCGGTGCGGCCTGCACAGTCGCACCGCAGAGGTAGATCGAGACACAGCCCGGGACAAGCGGGGAGAAGTCACGGATCTGCCGGGCGCTGGTGTCGTACAGGCGAATGGTCACGGAACCAGGGTAGTGGGCGTCAGGGAGTGCCCCGGGCAAACGGTCGCTTCATCCGTCGCCTGGCACGCTTTGCACCTTATTTGGCTTATGCGGCAAAAATACGATCGCCCGTGATAGCTTCCGGCAGGCCTCTCCTTTCCTCGGTGAGGTTCTCGGCGAACGACCCGCGGGACCCTGGAGGGGTGTTGCACTCCACTCTGCCGGTACAGCAGGAGGATCCGAAGCAGTCGGGTCCGTCTCCGGCCCCTTCCGCCACGGAGGCCCGGCCCGAGGGCGCCGGGCGCAGCAGGCTGGCCGCCCTCGACGGGCTCCGGCTCTTCGCGGCACTGATGGTCGTGGCGTACCACTACATGGCGTTCGGCAGCGGTGTCTGGGGCAGGCCATCCGCGGAAGCCTTCCCCTCGGCCCATGTGCCGGCCTCGTACGGCTGGCTGGGCGTGCAGCTGTTCTTCCTGATCAGCGGCTTCGTGATCTGCATGAGCTGCTGGGGGAAGGGCGTCGGGCAGTTCGCCGTGTCCCGGGTCACCCGGCTGTTCCCCGCGTACTGGTTCGCGGTGCTGGCCGTCACCCTCGTCGTCTACGTCTGGCCGACGGTCAACGAGGCGCCGCGGCTGCGGGACGCCGCCGTCAACCTGACCATGCTCCAATCCCCCCTGGGGGTGGACCCGGTCGACGGCGTGTACTGGACGCTGTGGATCGAGATGCGGTTCTACCTGCTGTTCGCCCTCGTCGTCTGGAAGGGGCTGACGTACCAGCGGGCGGTGGGCTTCTGTGTGATCTGGGCCTTCGCCGCGGCGATCGCGAGGGCCGTGAACGAGCCCGTGCTCGACCAGATCCTGCTGCCCGATGACTGCTGGTACTTCATCGCCGGCATCGCCTTCTACCTGATGTACCGCTTCCGCCCGAACGCCGTGCTCTGGCTGATCGTCGCGGGCTCTTTCGTGATCGCCCAGAAGGATCTGCAGGCCGCCCAGAGCCGGGCGGAGGGGCACATGGGCCACCAGGTGCCGCAGTGGCCCACGGCGGTGATCGTGGCGCTGTTCTTCCTCGCCCTCATGGCGATCGCGCTCGGCTGGACCCGGCGCCTGCAGTGGCGCTGGCTGACCACGGCCGGGGTGCTGACCTACCCCCTCTACCTGCTCCACGAGCGCATGGGCTGGCTGGTCATCAAGCACACCGCCGACTTCGTCCCGCGCTTCGTCCTGCTGCCTCTGCTGGTCCTGACGATGCTGCTGGCCGCCTGGCTGGTCCACCGCTATGTGGAGCGCCCGCTGGCCAGGGCGCTCGGACGGGGCCTGCGGCGGGCGATGACGGAGATCAAAGCGGGCTGACCTGCCCGGATATGCCCGGGCACCCCCAAGGGGCGGTTGTGACCACCGGGCACAACCCCTTCACAAGATCGACAAGCGGAGGGGGTTGGAATTACGGAAAGGACAGGAGATAACTGTCACGGCGGTTCGGAGGCTTCCTGTGTCAGCATGCGGGTGAATGGGCCTGCGTAGGATGGCCGACCAAAGCCAATGGGAGAGGACGACATGCGTTTCGGCAGCCGAGGTCAACTCGATGGCGGCCGGGTAGCCGTGCAGCAGTCCGCACCGAGGCTCTACGTCCTGGACGGCCTCCGCATTCTCGCGGCCCTGATGGTCGTGACGTTCCACTACGTCGCCCTGGAGGGCGGGTGGGGCAAGAACCACAGCGAAGTATTTCCCGATTTCCGCCTGGTTGCCCGATACGGCTGGACAGGCGTCGAGGTCTTCTTTCTGATCAGCGGTTTCGTGATCTGCATGAGCACCTGGGGCCGCACGCTGGGCGACTTCGTGGTCTCCCGGGTCTCGCGGATCTACCCGGCCTACTGGGTCGCGATCTTCCTGACGGCGGCGGTGGTCACCCTGTGGCCGCAGACCCGTCAGGTGCACAACTGGGACACGGTCCTCACCAACCTGACCATGCTCCAGCAGAGCGTGGGGGTCTGGGACGTCGACGGCGTCTACTGGACGCTCTTCATCGAGCTGAAGTTCTACGTACTCTTCGCGATCGTCGTGGCCACGGGTGTCACCTACCGCAAGTGCGTCCTGTTCTGCGCGCTCTGGACGGTCTTCGCGATGACCGCCACCAGCGTGGACAACGACATGCTCAAGATGTGGGCGATGCCGCTGTTCGCGCCATACTTCATCGCCGGAATCGCGTTCTACCTGATGCACCGCTACAAGCCGACGGCACTCCTGTGGGGCATCGTCGTCCTGCAGCTCCTGATCGCCCAGCACCATGTGGCGCGGCGGGTCCTGGACAACGGCGATGCGACAACACCGACCTGGCCCGCCAACCTCATCATCTTCATCGCCTTCGTGCTCATGGCGCTGATCTCGGTAGGCGCGTTCAACCGGGTGCAGTGGCGCTGGCTGTCCACGGCCGGCGCGCTCACCTACCCGCTGTACCTGGTCCACCAGTACATCGGCATGACGGTCATCTACGCCCTGCGAGAGGCGGTCCCCGCGCCGCTGCTCGTCATCGGGCTGATGGTGGTGATGCTGGGCGCGGCCTGGCTGATGCACCGCTACGTCGAACGCCCGCTGGGCAAGCTGGTGCGCGACGCGCTGAAGAAGAGCATGGAAGAGGTGCGCCGCCACTCGGCGCCGCCCGCCCGCGCCCGGGCGAGCGCGCAGCACGAGAGCGCCCAGCACGAGAACGGGCGCCACGACGGCGTGCGCGACGGCATGACGCTGACGAAGCGGGTGCCGGTGTACGAGCAGGCGGGCGCCGTCCGCGGGGAGCACGGCCGGCCCGGCGAGCGCGTGGCCGCGGGCCGGGCGGACGGCGTCTGACGCCCGCCCGGGCGGTCAGAGCGAGCCGACGACCTTGACCGGGGTGACGCGCACGGCGACGAGCTCCATGTCGCCCTGGGCCGGGTCGAAGTCCGCGTAGGCCAGGCCGGTGTACTTCCGCGACAGTTCGTCGAGGAGCTCCCGGCCGCCCTCGGCGGACACGGTGGCCGTGCCACGGACCTCGACGTAGGTGTAAGGCGCGTTCGGCGGGTTGATCATGACGGTGACGCGCGGGTCACGCCGGAGGTTCTTCGCCTTGCGGCTCTCGGCGCCCGTGGCGATCAGCAGGTCGTTCCCGTCGTGGGTGATCCACGTGACCGACATCTGAGGGCTGCCGTCGGGCTGGAGCGTGGCCACGGCGGCGAAGACGGGGGCGTCGTCGATGAGCTTCTTCAGGTCGTCGGAGAGTTCGGCAGACACAAGGGGTCCTTCCCTCGGGTGGCGGCTGACGAGGCGTCGCCTCACCGTATGCCGCCGGAGCCGGGAAACGGGCGCCGGGACCGCCGCCGGGGCCCCTGGAGACCTCCTGGTGCCCCACGGCGGCCTCCAGGGCGTTGGAGGCCCGTCATACGGCGACAGCCCGGCTCGGCGGCCTCCGGGGCCGCCTCGCCGGGCTGTGAGCGGGTCCGGTCAGCGGCCTGCGGGATACACCAGCGCCGTGGCGACGGCCGCCAGGCCCTCGGCCCGGCCCGTCAGGCCGAGGCCGTCGGTCGTGGTGCCGGAGACCGACACCGGGGCGCCGACGGCGGCCGTGAGGGCCTTCTGGGCCTCCTCGCGCCGCTTGCCGATCTTGGGGCGGACGCCGATCACCTGGATGGCGACGTTGCCGATCTCGAAGCCCGCGGCCCGGACGATCCGCGCGGCCTCGGCCAGCAGCGTGACGCCCGCGGCGCCGGACCACTCGGGGCGGTCCGTACCGAAGTGCGCGCCGAGGTCGCCGACGCCGGCGGCGGAGAACAGCGCGTCACAGGCGGCGTGCGCGGCGACGTCGCCGTCGGAGTGGCCCGCGAGGCCGTGGGTGGCACCTTCCCAGAGCAGGCCGGCGCACCACAGCTCGCGGCCTTCCTCGAAGGCGTGCACATCCGTGCCGATCCCCACCAGGGGCAGCGCGACCGGGTGATCAGAAGCCATCGTTGGCCCTCCTGCGGGCGAGTACGGCCTCGGCCAGGACGAGGTCCAGCGGCCGGGTGACCTTGAACGCCTCCTCGTGGCCGGGCACCAGGACCACGGGGCTGCCGAGGCGCTCGACGAGCCCGGCGTCGTCGGTGGCGCCCTCGCCCTCCGCGGCGGCGAACTTCGCGTGGGCGGCGTCGAGGGTGCGCCGGTCGAAGCCCTGGGGGGTCTGCACGGCGCGCAGCAGCGCCCGCTCGGGCGTGCCGACGACCGGCTCGGGCTCGCCCGCGGCCGCGCCGGTGCGCGGTGCGACCTGCTTGACGGTGTCCGTCAGGGGCAGCGCCGGCACCACGGCGGGTGCGCCGTCGTGGACGGCGGCGATGACGGCGTCCACGGTGTCGACGGGCACCAGGGGGCGCGCGGCGTCGTGGACGAGGACGGTGGTGATGTCGCCGGGGAGGGCCGCGAGGCCCAGGCGCACGGACTCCTGCCGGGTCTCGCCACCGGGGACGACCAGCAGCTCGGCCCGGTCGTGGCCGGTGAGCGGGTAGGCGTCGAGGAGGGTACGGACCTCTTCGGCCCCGTCCGGCGGGGCGACCACGACGACGAGACGGACGGCGCGGGAGGCGGCCATCGCCCGGACGGCGTGGACGAGCATCGGGGTGCCGCTCAGGGCGCGCAGGGCCTTGGGGGCGCCCGGTCCGAGCCGGACCCCGCGGCCGGCCGCGGGGATGACCGCGGCGGTGCGCGAACGGGTGACGGCGGGGGCTCGATCAGACATTGCGTTGGCGTTCAGGTTTGCTTCCTCGGCCGAATTGGGTATGGCCTCAGCGTGCCGGGCACGACGCCCCGACCAGCCCCTTCCGTGACGACTGGTCGGGTCGGCTGCCCGGGCCCGGCACACCAAGTACGGCGTGGACGTCGGCGCCATCGGCGCCCGAGGCGCCACCGGAGCAGAGATGCCGCAGCGCCCGTCGGATGACTGTCGTCATCGCGCGGGCACCGCGGCACTTCTTTACAGCTCTTTACATCCAGCACCTGTGCGTCAGGACGCGAGAACCTCGTCGAGCAGGGCCTCGGCCTTGTCTTCGTTGGTGTTCTCCGCGAGAGCCAGCTCGCTCACCAGGATCTGGCGCGCCTTGGCGAGCATGCGCTTCTCACCGGCGGAGAGGCCGCGCTCGCGCTCACGGCGCCACAGGTCGCGCACGACCTCGGCGACCTTGATCACGTCACCCGACGCGAGCTTCTCGAGATTTGCCTTGTAGCGGCGGGACCAGTTCGTCGGCTCTTCCGCATACGGTGCGCGGAGCACCTCGAAGACCCGGTCCAGCCCATCCTGGCCGACCACATCGCGCACACCGACGAACTCTGCATTGTCCGCCGGCACCCGAACCGTCAGGTCACCCTGGGCGACCTTCAGCACCAAGTAGGTCTTGTCCACGCCTTTGATCTGGCGAGTTTCGATGGCCTCGATCAGCGCGGCCCCGTGATGGGGATAGACCACGGTGTCGCCAACCTTGAACGTCATGTGACAGGTACCCCTTCCGTGGCTATCCAGTCTAACACGGGAACTGTGCGTTCTGAATGGCGTTTTCGCAGGTCAGGGCATATCTCGGGGCTTGACAACAGCAACCGGGACGTGCTGCGGGAGGCTTCCGGAAGCGGGTATTCGCAGGTCGGAGCCGTTCTCCGGGCAGGGTGAAACCGGCACGTTACACGCGCCGGGAGTCACCCGCGAGCGACCGAACGTCCCGTTTTGCCGGGGTCCGGTCGGCGGACTTCCGCTACTCCGTTCGGGGCGGACCGGGCTTCCTCGTCCGGAATCCGAATTGATCACTCCGTACTTGATCAAATTCGGGAACGCCTTCCGGGGCCCCCGCGCATTCCCGCGGATAATCCCCCGCGGCGCCCTTGGGCCGTTCCTGTCCGGCGTTCATGGCCGATATTCGGCCGTGCACCCGACGGGGGGCTAGTTGACCATGGGGGCGGGTCGGGTGCGGGGGCCCGGAAGGGGGTCGGTAACCTGACCCCGCTGACACACCTCTTACTTCGTCCAAGGAGATGCCGCCGCCGTGAGCAGCAGCCTTCGACGCGGCACCCTTGCCGCTTCCGCCCTCGTGCTCTCGATCGCCTCGCTCACCGCCTGCGCGGCGGGCAACAGCGCGGAGACGCTCGAAGTCAAGCCGGACAACGCCGCCACCTCGGTCGGCGACATCAAGATCCAGAACGTCAACGTGATCACCCAGCCGGACCTGGCCGCCAAGGGTCCCGCCGTGATCACCGGCACCCTCTTCAACAACGGCACCAAGGACCAGACGCTGCGCGGCATCACGCTGCCCGGCAAGAACGCCGCCGTGAAGATCACCCCGGTCGGCGGTGCCCGCGAGCTCGTCGTGCCCGCCGGCAGCACGGTCGTCCTGGGCGGCAAGGGCAACGCCTCCGCCGTCCTGCCCGACGGCCGCGAGGCCCTGAAGGACGGCGGGCAGCAGAAGCTCAGCTTCGACTTCAGCGAGGCCGGCCAGGTGAACATCGGCGCGTTCGTCAACCCGGCGAAGCACTACTTCAAGGAGTGGGGCCCCGAGGCTCCCCCGGCCGCCAAGCCGGGCGACGCCACTCCGCCGGCGAACAAGCCGGGCGAGAAGCCCGCCAAGCCGGGTGCCGCCGCCTCCGCGACGCCGTCGGGCTCCGCCGGTGCCCCGGGCACCCAGCAGGGCGGTGAGCGCCCGGCGGGCGCCGCCGCGGGCGAGCAGCAGCAGGGCGGACAGCAGCACGTCGCCGGTCACTGACCGGCACAGCCGAGGGGCCCGGAAGAGTGAATCTTCCGGGCCCCTCGGCATGTCGCGCCGGGGCGGTCTACGGCTCGAACTTGTAGCCCAGGCCGCGGACCGTGACCAGGTAGCGGGGCGCGCCCGGGTCGGGCTCGATCTTGGCGCGCAGGCGCTTGACGTGGACGTCGAGGGTCTTGGTGTCCCCCACGTAGTCGGCGCCCCAGACCCGGTCGATGAGCTGCATCCGGGTGAGCACCCGGCCGGCGTTGCGCAGCAGCATCTCCAGGAGGTCGAACTCCTTCAGGGGGAGGTCGACCTTGCCGCCGGAGACGGTGACGACGTGGCGGTCGACGTCCATCCGCACGGGCCCCGCCTCCAGGGCGGCGGGGGTGACCTCCTCCGGCTCCCCCCGGCGGCGCAGGACGGCTCTGATGCGGGCCACCAGCTCACGGGAGGAGAAGGGCTTGGTCACGTAGTCGTCGGCTCCTATTTCCAGGCCGACGACCTTGTCGATCTCGCTGTCCTTGGCGGTGACCATGATGACGGGCACGTTGGAGCGACCCCGCAGCTGCCGGCAGACCTCGGTGCCGGGCAGGCCCGGCAGCATCAGGTCGAGCAGGACCAGGTCGGCGCCGTTGCGCTCGAACTCGTCCAGCCCGTCGGGCCCGGTGGCCGCGATGGCGACCTCGAAGCCTTCCTTGCGGAGCATGTAGGACAACGCGTCGCTGAAGGATTCCTCGTCCTCTACGACGAGCACACGGGTCACGGATGGACCTCCGGTCGGGTCTGTGTGGGGGTGCGGTGGGTCGTTCCCCGGACACGGGTCACGGCTGGACTTCCCGGGCGGGAAGGTGGTGGTCGGTCAGCGGCTCGTCGGTGCGGTCGGCCCGGCCGTCCTCTTCGAGGTCGGTGAGGGTGCGCCCGTGCGGCTCGATGAGGGTGCGGTTGGGGTAGAGGTCGCGGTCGCGGACCGCGCCCGCCTCGGGGAGGCGCAGGGTGAAGGTGGAGCCCTGGCCCTCGGCGCTCCAGACCGTGACCTCCCCGCCGTGCGAGGCGGCCACGTGCTTGACGATGGCGAGGCCGAGGCCGGTGCCTCCGGTGGCGCGGGAGCGCGCCGGGTCCACGCGGTAGAAGCGCTCGAAGATCCGCTCGCGGTCCTTCTCGGAGATGCCGATGCCCTGGTCGGTGACGGCTATCTCGATGAGGTCGCCCCCGGGGGCGGTGATGTGGCGGGCGGCGATGCCCACCCGGGTGCGGGCGGGGCTGTAGTTGACGGCGTTCTCCACGAGGTTGCCGAGGGCAGCGGCGAGCTGGCCGCGGTTGCCCCAGACGTGGAGGTCGGCGCCGCCGCCCCCGCCCGGACGCTGGGAGGTGCCCCCGACGGCCATGGTGATCTGCTTGGTACCGGCCTGGTGGCGGCAGCGGTCGATGGCCTCGGCGACGAGCTCGTCGACCCGGACGGGCTCGGAGTCCTCCAGCGGGTCGTCGTTCTGCACCCGGGAGAGGTCGATGAGCTCCTGGACGAGATTGGTGAGCCGGGTGGCCTCGATCTGCATCCGGCCGGCGAAGCGGTGGACGGCCTCGGGGTCGTCGGCGGCGTCCATGACGGCTTCGGAGAGCAGGGAGAGCGCGCCGACGGGCGTCTTGAGCTCATGGCTGACGTTGGCCACGAAATCCCGGCGGACGGCCTCGATGCGGCGGGCCTCGGTGAGGTCCTCCACCAGCAGCAGGACGAGCCGGGAGCCGAGCGGGGCGACCCGGGCCGAGACGGCGAGGGCGTCGCCGCGGCCGGTGCCGCGGCGGGGGAGGTCGAGCTCGACCTGGCGTATCTCGCCGTCGCGGCGGGTGTCGCGGGCCATCTGGATCATCGGCTCGACGGCGAGCTTGCCGCCGCGGACCAGGCCGAGGGCGTAGGCGGCCGAGCTGGCCTTGACCACGGCGTCGCCCTCGTCGAGCACGACCGCGGAGGAGCGCAGCACGGAGAGCACGGTGTCCACGCCGGGCGGGAGCACGGCGTCGGTGTGCAGGGAACTGCGGGTGGGCCGGGTCTGGTCGCGCTCGCTCCAGCGGAACGCCAGCATGGCGATCACTCCGGTGCAGAGCCCGGCGATCGCTGCCGCTGCGGCGACGGCCGCGTCCACGTTCATGACTCCAGGTTATGCGGGTGCGCCGACACATCCACAGCCAAATGGGTGCCGCCTCGAACATACGTTGCCGAGAGTTCACCTTGAGGTCGGAACCGGTTCACTCCGGAGGCTGCGGGCCGTCGCGTTCCGGTCGCACCGTGGGACCGTGGGCGGGCGGAGCACCCGACCACCCATGGTTACCCGGAGTGATTCCGGAGAGAGAGGGTCAGCACATGCGGGACGCGTACCACGAGGAGCTGGATTCGATCGGCGAGGGTCTCGTCGAGATGGCCCGGCTCGTGGGCTCCGCGATCGGGCGCGCCACCACGGCGATCCTGGACGCGGACCTGAAGCTGGCGGAGTCCGTGATCGCGGGGGACGCCAAGGTCGACGACCTCCAGCGGGATCTGGAGGCCCGGGCCATCGCGCTGCTGGCGCGGCAGCAGCCGGTCGCCACGGATCTGCGGATCGTGGTCACCTCGCTGCGGATGAGCGCCGATCTGGAGCGCTCGGGCGACCTCGCCCAGCACGTGGCGAAGCTGGCCCGGCTGCGGTTCCCGCAGACGGCGGTGCCGCGCGACCTGCACGCCACCATCCTGGAGATGGGCCAGCTGGCCCAGCGGCTGATGGCCAAGGCCGGCGAGGTGATCATCACCAAGGACGTCGACCTCGCGCTCCAGCTGGAGCAGGACGACGACGCGATGGACCTGCTGCACCGCGCGCTCTTCCAGCACCTGATGGACGACCGCTGGAAGCACGGCATCGAGACGGCCGTGGACGTCACCCTGCTGGGCCGCTACTACGAGCGCTTCGCCGACCACGCCGTCTCCGTCGCCAAGCGGGTCGTCTACCTGGTCACCGGCGAGCACGCGGACGAACTCGTCCAGGCCGAGGGGCGGGGTGGCGCGGTCGAGGGCGCGTAGGCCGCAGGCATGCTTCGACGCGCCCCCCGTGCGCCCGCACAGGCGTGCGTGAGGGGCATTGACGGGCGATGCGGGCGGCCCTTGACTGGGGGTCAGGCAGACCACCCTTCGAGGAGGTACCGCATATGACCCAGACCCCTCCGGCACCGGCCCAGGCGGCATGTACGTGCGGCCCGGGTTGCTCGTGCGGCTGCCAGTCCGGCGGCTCGTGCCAGTGCGGCGGCGGCTGCGGCTGACCGTCACGTCGACGCATGTCACTCACGGGGAGGGCCCCCGGCCGGGCGCACCGGCCGGGGGCCCTTTCGCACGCGTGAATCACTCGTCCTCGTCCGGCTCCGGCTCGTCGTGGTCGGGCTCGTCGTGGTCCGGGCCGTCGTGGTCCGGGCCGTCGTCGCCCGGTGCGTGGTCCGGGTCGTCGTCGCCCGGGTCCGGCGCTTCCTCTTCCCTGACCTGCGGCTGCTCGGTCGGGTCCGTCGCCCCGGTCAGATACGCGGAGACGACGACGTTGGCGGTGTAGGCGCGCCGCACGCGGTCGTAGGGGCCGCCGCAGGTGATGACGCGGAGCTCGGCGCGGTTCGCGTCGCGCGGCCCGTAGACCTTGTCCGCGTCGAAGTGGTCGTTGTCGACGACGGAGATGTCCTCGACGGTGAACTCGGCGGTGGAGCCGTCGGTGCGCAGGACGCCGATCTTCTGGCCGGGCTTGAGGACGCTGAGGCCGGCGAAGACGGCGGGGGCCCGTTCGGTGTCGACGTGGCCGACGATGACGGCGGCGCCGGCGCTGCCGGGCGGGGGCCCGCCGTTGAACCAGGCCACGGAGCCGGGGCGGTCGTACGGGGGCGGTTCGACTCCGCCGAGGGGGTCCAGGCCGTGGGCCTCGACCGGGGCTTCGAGGCCGATGGCCTTGATGAGGAGACTCTGGGGGCCCGCCCCCGGCAGCGGTTCATGTGCCGGGGGCAGGCCGTGCGCAGGGGGGTGGGCGGTGGCGGCGACGCCGCCGGTCGCCGGGGCTCGGGGCCCCAGCTCCTGGATGGCACCGGTGGTGCACAGGCACAGGACCAGCAGCAGTACTGCCAGGCCCACCCTTGTCAGCAGGCGGCGGAAGCCGCCCGTGCGCGGTTCTGACATGACGCCGGTTCGCTTTCTGTCACGACTTGGCGGCGTTGGTGCGACGGCGGTACCAGATCATTCCGCCGAGAAGGCCGGCCGTGGCACTGGCGCCGAGGATGAGTACGGGGGTGTCGACGGAGGACCCGGAAGAGGCCGCGAGCGCTGCCGCGCCACCACCCGCGTGGGAGGGCGCGTGGGGCTTGCCGTGGTCGTCGTGGTGGTCCTTGCGACCGTCGTGGTGGTCCTTCTTGCCGCCGTGGTCGTGCCACCCGTGGTGGTCGCCGCGACCCTCGTGGTGGTCCTTGCGGCCGTCGTGGTCCTTGCGACCGTCGTAGTCGATCCAGTCGTCGTGGTCCTTCTTGCCGTCGAAGTCCTTCTTGCCGTCGTCGTCGTTCCAGTCGTCGCGGTCCTTCTTGCCGTCGTGGTCCTTGCGGCCGTCCTGGTCGTCCCAGTCGTCGTCCTTGTTGTCCTTCTTGCCGTCGTGGTCCTTGCGGCCGTCCTGGTCGTCCCAGCCGTCGTCCTTGTTGTCCTTCTTGCCCTCGTGATCCTTACGGCCGTCGTCGTCCTTCTTGCCGTCGTGATCCTTGCGGCCGTCGTCGTCCTTCTTGCCGTCGTGGTCGTGACGGCCGCCGTCGTTGTCCTTGCGGCCGTCATAGTCCTGACGCCCGTCGTGGTCACGCTCGTCCGGGCCGTCGGTCCGGGGAACGGATCCGGCGTCGGCCGTCACGTCCGCCGACGTGGCGGTGTTCGGGCTGTCGAGGGCGAAGGCGGGTACGACGGGGGCAGCGCATACGGCGACGACGGTGGCGGCGCCGCATATCGCGGAACGGATCGAGTCCATGGTGTTACCTCCTTACCTCAGAGGCTGACCCCGGTGACCGCCGCCCGCATCCGCTCCGTATCCGCCTTGCTCCATTCGGTGACCGGGCGCGGGGCTCCGCCCGGCAGCACAAAGCCCCCCGCCGGGCGGAAAACCGCAGGCGGGGGGCTTGTTGGTGCTGGTCGTGCGCGTTACTTCTTCTTGCCCTGGTTCTTCACGGCCTCGATGGCGGCCTTGGCGGCCTCCGGGTCGAGGTACGTACCGCCCGGCTTGACCGGGCGGAAGTCGGCGTCGAGCTCGTAGGCGAGCGGGATGCCGGTCGGGATGTTCAGGCCCGAGATGTCCTCGTCGGAGATGCCGTCGAGGTGCTTGACCAGGCCGCGGAGGCTGTTGCCGTGCGCCGCGACCAGGACCGTACGGCCGGCCAGCAGGTCCGGGACGATGCCGTCGTACCAGTACGGCAGCATGCGGACGACGACGTCCTTGAGGCACTCGGTGCGCGGGCGCAGCTCCGGCGGGATGGCGGCGTAGCGCGGGTCGTCGCTCTGCGAGAACTCGGCACCGTCCTGGAGCGCCGGCGGCGGGGTGTCGTAGGACCGGCGCCAGAGCATGAACTGCTCCTCGCCGAACTCGGCGAGGGTCTGCGCCTTGTCCTTGCCCTGGAGAGCGCCGTAGTGGCGCTCGTTCAGCCGCCAGGAGCGGTGCACGGGGATCCAGTGGCGGTCGGCGGCCTCCAGGGCCAGCTGCGCGGTGCGGATGGCGCGCTTCTGGAGGGAGGTGTGGACCACGTCGGGGAGCAGGCCGGCGTCCTTGAGCAGCTCACCGCCCCGGACTGCCTCCTTCTCACCCTTGTCGTTCAGGTTGACGTCCACCCAGCCGGTGAACAGGTTCTTGGCGTTCCACTCGCTCTCGCCGTGGCGGAGGAGGATCAGCTTGTACGGTGCGTCGGCCATGCCATGAGCGTAATCGACGGTGGGGGTTGCGCCGCGCGCGCGTACCGCGCTATGGACGGTTGACGGAGATCGTCAATTGAATGGCGGGCGGGACGTCGCCGTGTGTAAGTTGCGGAACCCGATAGGGGCACTTACACATGGGGGGTTGCAGGATGTCGGTGGCGAGCGTCAGACGGGCCGCGAAGGAGACTGTTTCGGGGCTTCCCCGGGCCTTCTGGTGGCTGTGGGCCTCCACGCTGGTCAACCGGCTGGGGGCGTTCGTCTCCGTATTCCTGGCCCTCTATCTGACGGTCGAGCGGGGCTACTCGGCCTCGTACGCGGGGCTGGTGGCCGCCCTCCACGGGCTCGGCAGCGTCGTCTCCTCGATCGGCGCCGGGGTGATGACCGACCGGCTGGGCCGGCGCCCCACCCTGTTGGTCGCCCAGGTCGCGACCGCGCTGTCCGTCGCGGTGCTGGGCTTCGTGCAGAGCCCGGTGGCCATCGCGGCCGTCGCGTTCGTGGTGGGCATGGCGAGCAACGCCTCCCGGCCGGCCGTGCAGGCGATGATGGCGGACATCGTGGCGCCCGCGGACCGGGTGCGGGCGTTCGCCCTGAACTACTGGGCCATCAACCTGGGCTTCGCGCTCTCCTCGGTCGCCGCCGGGTTCATCGCCCGGTACAGCTACCTGATCGGCTTCCTCGGCGAGGCGGTCATGACCCTGGCCTGCGCGATCCTCGTCTTCGTCAAGCTTCCCGAGTCCCGGCCGGCGGCCGTGGCGGGCGAGAGCCCACAGGAGAGCGGCGTCGGCATGGGCACGGTGCTGCGCGACGGGCGGTTCATGGGCGTCGTCGGGCTGTCCTTCCTGATCGCCCTCATCTTCCAGCAGTCCTCGGTGGCCCTGCCCGTGGCGATGGGCGCGAACGGCTTCTCCACCAGCGACTACGGCGTGGCCATGGCCGTCAACGGCGTCCTGATCGTCGCCGTGCAGATCCCGGTGACCCGCTTCATCGAACACCGCGACCCGCAGCGGCTGCTGGTGCTCTCCGCCCTGCTCGCGGGGTACGGCTTCGGCCTCACCGCCTTCGCCGGGTCGTCGCTGGGCCTGCTGATGCTGACGGTCTGCGTGTGGACGCTGGGCGAGATCATCAACTCCCCCACCCAGATGGGCCTGGTCGTCCGGCTCTCCCCCGTCCACGGCCGCGGCCGCTACCAGGGCGTCTACACCCTGTCCTGGTCCGCGGCCGGGCTGATCGCCCCGCTGTCGGGCGGCGTGGTCATCGACCGCTTCGGCGCGGACGCCCTGTGGGCCGGGTGCGCGGTGGTGGGCACGGTGGCCGCGGCCGGTTACTGGCTCCTGATGCGGCAGTTGCCCGGCGCGGAGCCGGCCGCGCCGGTAGCCCGGGGGGAGGCGGTGGAGGCCGAGCCTTCCGTCAACCGGCCTCGGGCCGCGTCAGGTTCGTGAAGGCGTCCAGATTGCGGGTGGACTCCCCGCGTGCCGTGCGCCACGCGTACTCCTTGCGGATGGCGGTGGCGAAACCCATCTCCAGGAGGGTGTTGAAGCTGCCGTCCGCGCTCTCCAGCACCGTGCCCAGGATCCGGTCGATCTCGTCCGGGGTCACCGACGCCAGCGGCAGGCGGCCCACGAGGTAGATGTCACCCAGGTGGTCGATCGCGTAGGCCACCCCGTACAGGCGGGTGTTGCGCTCCAGCAGCCAGCGGTGCACCGCCTCGTGGTTCTCGTCGGGGCAGCGGACGACGAAGGCGTTGACCGACAGCGAGTGCTTGCCGACGATCAGCGAGACCGTCGTGGACAGCTTGCGCGTGCCGGGGAGCTTCACCACATACGTGCCGTCGGCCGGGCTCTCCCATTCGAGCCCGGCTTCGTGGAACGTCTGCTCGATGACGGATTTCGCGTCAGACATGCGACGAGCGTAGGCGACGGCGCCGCTCCTGGATCGCCGCGGTGTACACATCGGCCGTGGCGGCGGCCGCGGTGTCCCAGCCGAAGGACCGCGCGTGGCGGGCCGCCGCCGCGCCCATTCGGTCCGCGAGCGCCGGCTCCGCCGCGAAGCGGCCCAGGGCGCGCCCGTAGTCGGCGGGGTCGTGGCCGTCGACGAGGAAGCCGCTGACCCCGTCCCGGACGGCCACGGGCAGACCGCCCACCGCGGCGGCCAGGACCGGCGTGCCGCACGCCTGGGCCTCGGCGGCCACCAGGCCGAAGGACTCGCTGTAGGACGGCATGACCAGCACCGACGCGGCCCGGTACCAGTCGGCGAGCTGCTCCTGGCCGACCGGCGGGCGGAAGCGGACGACATCGGCGATGCCCAGGCGCGCGGCCAGCTTCTGCAGCCCCTCCGGCTTGGCGAGGCCGCTGCCGGAGGGCCCGCCGACGACGGGCACGACCACGCGCGAGCGCAGCGCCGGCTGCTCGTCGAGGAGGTGGGCGACGGCGCGCAGCAGAATGTCGGGCGCCTTCAGCGGCTGGATGCGGCCGGCGAACAGCGGGATCAGGGCGTCGGCCGGCAGGCCGAGGCGCTGCCGGGCGGCGGCCCGGCCGTCGGCGGGCGTGAAGCGGTCGAGGTTCACGCCGGGGTGCACGACGGCGACCTTCTCGGGCTCGGCCTCGTAGTGGCGGACGAGCTCGCCGGCCTCGCCGTCGGTGTTGGCGATGAGCCGGTCGGCGGCCCGGACGATCTGGGTCTCGCCGATCACCCGGGCGGCGGGCTCGGGGGTGTCGCCCGCGGCGAGCGCGGCGTTCTTGACCTTGGCCATGGTGTGCATGGCGTGGACGAGGGGGACGCCCCAGCGCTCGGCGGCCAGCCAGCCGACGTGGCCGGAGAGCCAGTAGTGGGAGTGGACGAGGTCGTAGTGGCCGGGCCGGTGGCCGGCCCACGCCTGCATCACCCCGTGGGTGAAGGCGCAGAGCTGGGCGGGCAGCTCCTCCTTGGCCAGTCCCTCGTACGGGCCCGCGTCGATGTGCCGGACGAGCACGCCGGGGGCCAGCTCCACGGCGGGCGGGAGGGTGCCGGTGGTGGCGCGGGTGAAGATCTCGACTTCGATGTTGATCGCGGCCAGCCGCTTGGCGAGCTCGACGATGTAGACGTTCATCCCGCCCGCGTCGCCCGTGCCGGGCTGGTGCAGCGGGGAGGTGTGGACACTCAGCATCGCGATGCGGCGGGGTCGGCGGGCCCCGCCGAGGCGCCGGAGCGGGGTTCCGGCGAGGGAACCGAGCGCCCGGCCGCGGCGGGCGCCGAGCCTGGATGCGTACTGGCTCACCGTGCGTGTCCTCCGTCCGCCTCGATCCGCCCTGGGGGCGGGCGCCGTCTGTCCAGCCGTGCAACACCGCGGAGGCGGTCTCCATTTCCACTTTGCCAAAGCGTGATGTCTCGCGACGCGGGTGGGTTCTTTTTCCCACCCGCCCACCCGTTGCTCGCACCTGGAAGGGCACCGTCACTGGTCGGGGCCGATCGCCGTCGGCGGCTGAGTGCGGTGGTCCCGTTAAGCTCGGCCGCATGGCCCCCCGTTCCGCCCCGCCCGGCCGTCCCGTCGGTTCGGCGACCCGCGGGACGACCAATCCCAATCGCCTCCGCCGCATGGACCGCTGGATCGCCGACGCCCACGGCGCCGCCCTGCGGCGCAGCGCCGACCCCGTCGCCGTCGATCTCGGGTACGGGGCCGCGCCCTGGACCGCCGTGGAGCTGCTGGGGCGGCTGCGGACCGCCTGCCCGGGTGCGCAGGTCGTGGGGGTGGAGATCGATCCGGCGCGGGTCGCCGCCGCGAAGCCGTACGAGCGGGAGGGGCTGTCCTTCGCGCACGGCGGGTTCGAGGTGCCGCTGGGCGCCGGCCGCAGGCCCGCGCTGATCCGGGCCGCGAACGTGCTGCGCCAGTACGACGAGGCCGAGGTGGCCGCCGTGTGGACCCGGCTGTGCGCGCGGCTGGCGCCGGACGGGCTGCTCGTCGAGGGGACGTGCGACGAGATCGGGCGCCGCCACGTATGGGTGGCGCTGGGCCCGGAGGGGCCGCGGACGGTCACTTTCGCGACCCGGCTGGGGTCCCTGGCGGCCCCTTCGGACCTGGCGGAGCGGCTGCCGAAGGCGCTCATCCACCGCAATGTGCCGGGCGAGCCGGTGCACGCGTTCCTCCGGGACTTCGACCGGGCGTGGGCGGCCGCGGCGCCCTTCGCCTCGCTCGGGGCCCGGCAGCGGTGGATGCGGGCGGTGAGCGCGCTGAAGGGCGACTGGCCGCTGACGGACTCGCCCCGGCGCTGGCGCCAGGGCGAGGTGACCGTCCGCTGGGAGGCGCTGGCGCCCCTCGGCCGCTGACGGCTCAGCCGGTGATCTGCTGCTTGGCGTCGCCGCCGGTGATCTGGATCTTCCGCGGCTTGGCGCGATCGGCCAGCGGGATGCGGAGCGTGAGGACGCCCGCGTCGTAGGAAGCGTCGATACGGTCCGTGTCCAGGGTGTCGCCCAGGAAGATCTGCCGGCTGAAGGTGCCGGTGGGGCGCTCGTTCGCGATCATCTCGGCGCCCTCGGGGGCCGGGGAGACGCGCTCGGCGCGGACGGTGACGACGTTGCGTTCGACGTCGAGGTCGACCGTCTCGGGGTCGACGCCGGGGAGATCGAACTTCACCACGAACTCGTCACCCGCGCGGTAGGCGTCCATCGCCATCGCCGTCGGGCGGGCCGCTGTGCCGAACACCTGCTGGGTGAGGCGGTCGAGGTCGCGGAACGGGTCGGTACGCATGAGCATCACTGGTCACTCCTTCCATCGCTGTTGTGCGGCGATGCCCTCTGCACATGTATATAGCGCGCCATCCGGAAAGTTGACAAGCCCGGACTCAAGAAAAGTACACGGAGCGCGGGCAGACCCGGCAGGGCCCGCCGCCGTGGATCAGGCAGCATGGGAGCCATGGAAGAGCTGCCGATAGTTCAGGCTGCGGGCTGCGTCCTGTGGCGCCGCTCCCCCGGTGGTGAGGGCATCGAGCTCGCCTTGGTCTACCGACCGAAGTGGGCGGACTGGTCCCACCCGAAAGGCAAGCTCAAGCGGGGCGAGCGGGCTCGCGAGGCCGCCGTCCGGGAAGTGCTGGAGGAGACCGGCATGACGTGCACCCTCGGAGCGGGCCTGCCGACCGCTCGGTACATCGACCCCCGGGGCCGTCCGAAAGAGGTTCACTACTGGGCCGCGCAGGCTACGGGCGGCACATTTGTGCCCAGTCGCGAAGTGAGCCGCATGGCCTGGCTCGCGCCCGACGAGGCACACGAGACGCTCACGCACGACCGGGACAGAGAGCTGGTCGCGGCTCTGTGCTCCGTCCTTCGCGAGGCCGGCGGGACCGGCGAGGAGGGCTGAGGCCACTGAGGGCGAGCCGCCGTAGCGGCGCCCTTGCGTGGCCGGCGCTTGATGGACCGGCCGGTGCACCGCCCTCCCCTGGCGGGGACACCGGCCGGTCGCTCCTCGACCACGGAGGAACCGGCAGGGCGGGAGGCATCCGGCGCGTCCACGGGAGGATGCGGCCGGGGGCCGGGGCCACGGACCTCACCATAGAGCGGGGGTGAGCACTCCGGAAGGCGGCCCGGAGGAGCGGGTGAGGGTCTCGGCCACCCGGCATATGTCGTCGGGCCGAAGCATGGATCGTCGAGTTTGGGGGGCACTTCTGGCGATTTTCATACCTTCGTGGGCTTGAATGCGCGCGTCCTCCGGTGCGGCCACTGGAGGGCATAACGTTGCGGCAGCCGCCCCGGACCCTGGTGGCGACGGTGTGCGCGGGCGAGTGAGCCCCGGTGCCGTCCTATCCGGTCCAAGCTGGGGGAACGGTCGTGACGGAGTGGCAGGGCGAGGCTCGCATTCATACGGTGGGCCGGTGGGGTGTGCTGGAGCTGGCCGGTGAGGTCGACGTAGCGGCCGTGCCCCGGATCGAGTCGCTGTTGTTGCAGCTGATAGCGCTGGGCAAGCCCGTCGTCGTGGTCGACCTGCGCCGGGTGACCTTCTTCGACTGCGCCGTGCTCGGTGCGATGTACCGGGCCCGCGCCGGGCTGCTGGCGAACGGCGGCGGCTTCGAGGTGCTGTGCACCCGCCCCTGGGCGTTGAAGGTCATGTCCATGGCCGGGCTTCTGGACGTCTTCCGGCCCGTGGCCTCGCTGACGGATGTGGCGGATCTTGACTCCCTCGACGGCAGTCCGCACCGGGGTTCCAGGGCGTAGGGTGAGAGCGACGGGTCGTCCGTTCGGGGCGACACGCGACGCGTAGGAGCCGAAAGCAGGTGGCGGCAGTGGCTACCAGCACGGGCATGGCCCGGGTGCTGCGCGAGCTGTCCGCACGTTCGGGCCCCGGATTGATCAGTGGGGACCCGCTGGAGTGCGCCCGGATCCTGGGCGTGGACGGGGTCGCGGTCTCCCTCGCCACCGACGGCACCCTGAGCGAGCTGGTGTGGTCGTCCCCCGGGGTCAGTGAACGCCTGGAGGACGAGCAGTTCACGCTCGGCGAGGGGCCCGGGCCGGACGCCGTGGGCTCCTGCGCGGTCGTCATCGAGCCGGACGTGGCACGGGTGCGCCCGGATCGGTGGCCGGTGCTGCTGCCGACGCTCACCGGGCTCGGGGTGGGTGCCCTCTTCTGCTTCCCGCTGCGCATCGGCGGCGTGTGCCTGGGCGTGCTGACCGCGCAGCGCGGCACGGTGGGACCGCTGACGGCGGTCGCGATGGACGACGCCCTGATCCTCAGCGCGGCGGTGACCGCGGTGCTGCTGGACGGCGGGGAGCGGACGAAGCGATTCGCCACCGCCGAGGCCGGGACCTCGCTGCACCGGGCGGCGGTCCACCAGGCCAGCGGGATGATCAGCGTCCAGGCGGGTGTGTCGGTCGCCCAGGCCCTGGTCCTGCTGCGTGCCCACGCCTACCGCCATGAACAGCCGCTGCTCGAGGTCGCGGAGGACGTCGTTGCCCGGCGTCTGAGCTTCCGACACATTGATGACGGGTCGGACCCGTCTTTTGGGAAAAGGGGATGATGGCCATGGCTAGCCAGCAACGCACGCTGGAGATCCTGGTCGAGGCCGTCGATTCGCTCATCGACGACTTCGACCTGATCGACTTCCTGCACCGGCTCGCCACCCGCTGTGTCGAACTGCTCGACATCGACGCCGTCGGCGTGATGCTCGTCGACCCGAACGGTGAGTTGCAGGTCATCGCGGCCTCCGATGAGCACACCCGGCTGCTGGAGCTGTTCGCCCTCCAGCACGAGCAGGGGCCGTGCGTGGAGTGCTACCACACCGGGCAGGCACAGCTGAACATCGACCTGGAGTCGGCCCGGGTCACAGAGACCTTCGGGCCCTTCGCCGCGCACGCGCGGCAGGCGGGTTTCCGCGTCACCCACGCCATTCCCATGCGGCTGCGCCATCAGATCATCGGCGCGCTGAACCTCTTCCACTCCCGCTCCGAGCGGATCTCCGAGTCCGACACCCAGCTGGCCCAGGCGCTGGCGGACGTGGCCACGATCGCGATCCTCCAGCAGCGGACGATCGAGCAGGTCAATGTCGACAAGGCGCAGTTGCAGGCCGCGCTCCACAGCCGAGTGGTGATCGAGCAGGCCAAGGGCGTGCTGGCCGAGCGCTGGCAGGTGGGCCTGGACGAGGCGTTCAACGTCCTGCGGGGCTACGCCCGGCCGCGGCAGATGCGGATGGCCGATCTCGCCCAGCAGGTGGTGCGGGGCACGCTGGACCTGACCGAGCTCGGACGCCACTGACCGGCGGGGCGCCGCGCCGGGCGGGTGCTCCTGCGTCCGCGCCCCGGCCCGCTCCCGGGCGGTCCGGGCCGGCCGGCGTCACGAAGTCCGGCCACCGCCCGGATGAGGGCATCGCACACCCCGTCGGCCACGCCGCCCGTCACGGGCCGCTCACCCCCGCCCGCTGCCAGATCCGGCCGAACGCGAAGCGGGCCGCCTCGACCTCGTGGCGCTGGTCGGCGTGCAGGACGCCGAGCGCGTAGGCCGTGGCGGGGGCGATGCGGGGGGTGCGGGCGGCGGCGGCCGCGGCGGCCGCGGCCTCGGCGGCGTCCCGGTGCCGGTCCAGGACCTGATTGGCGCTCAGCAGGCGGACGGACAGCGGGGGTTCCACCTCCGTCCCGCCGTGCTCGTCGAGCACCTCCTGCGCGTACCTCCGCAGCCGTACCAGGCGGCGCACGTGGTGCCAGGGCGCGTCCTGCCGCCCCTCGGCGGGCGGCGCGTCGGGCGCCGGGCCGGCGGCGAGGCCGTGGGCGAGGGCCTCGGCGTTGTACGGGTGGCCGGCCACGGCCAGCGGCAGCGCCTCGGCGGCCTCCGTCAGGTGCCGGTGGGCCTGCTCCGCGAGCGTGGGCAGCGCCTCGCGGGCGAGGAGGTCGCGCGCGGCAGGGTCCAGCGGCACCTCGGAGGCGAGCACGGCCACCGCGTCGGCGACGGCGTGGAAGCGCGAGGAGCCCAGCGAGACCAGGGCCGCGGAGTGGGCGCGCGTCCGGGCGAGCGTCAGCTGCCGCTCCAGCAGGGCCCCGGCCCGCGCCGCCCCGACGGTCAGCCCGCCGCCGGCCGTGCCCCCTTCCTCCGCCCCCGACAGCCGGTGCAGGGCACCGCGCAGCCTGGCCAGCCGGGCCGCGTGGGCGTGCTCGCGGCGGAGCGTGTCGGAGAGCCACACCAGCTCGGAGCGGAGCTCGTCCGTGTGCGTCACGTCCGTCAGCGGCCGGTAGACGTGCAGGGCGCCGGCGATCCGGCGGGCGGACCGGCGCAGCAGGCGGGCGGCCTCGTGCGCGTCGTCGGTGCCCCGGCCGCTCTCGCCGTGCAGCCGCAGGCTGCGCAGGAACTCGGCGGCCTGGGTGTGGAGGTAGGCCGACAGCACCTCCGCGGCCGTGGCCCGGTCCGGTGCGGTGCGGGGCACGGGGGCGGCGTGGTGCCGCTTCGTCATCGTCATCGTCGTTTCCTGCCCGCCGGCCGCGGTGTCCGTAAGCGGCGGGTCATGGGGTCGCTGAGCCACGCCGGCGCCTCCGGGCGTCTATGAGCGTCTCCTGTACGTTCCGCAGCGGCTGCCCTTCGGCGTCCGTCGCGTGCCGTGTCCATCCGCCGTCCGGGCTGAGGTGCCAGGAGGCGGTGCCGTCCGACATCCCGGTCTCCAGGAGCCGGGTGAGCGAGGCCCGGTGTCCGGGGTCGGTGACCTTGACGAGGGCCTCTATGCGCCGGTCGAGGTTGCGGTGCATCATGTCGGCGCTGCCGAGCCAGACCTCCGGCTCCCCGCCGTTGCCGAACACGAAGACCCGGGAGTGTTCGAGGAACCGCCCCAGGACGCTGCGCACCCGGATGTTCTCGGAGAGCCCCGCCACCCCGGGCCGCAGGGCGCAGATGCCGCGCACCCACACATCGACCGGCACCCCGGCCCGCGCGGCGCGGTAGAGGGCGTCGATGACGGCTTCGTCGACCATCGAGTTGACCTTGACGCGGATGTACGCGGGCCGTCCGGACGCGTGGTGCTCGCTCTCCCGGCCGATCCTGGCCACCAGCCCGTCGCGCAGGGACGTGGGGGCGACGAGGAGTCTTCGGTAGGTCTCGCGGCGGGAGTAGCCGGACAGCCGGTTGAAGAGGTCGGAGAGGTCGGCGCCGACCTGGGCGTCGGCGGTGAGCAGGCCGAGGTCCTCGTAGAGCCGGGCGGTCTTGGGGTGGTAGTTGCCGGTGCCGACGTGGGAGTAACGGCGCAGGGTCTCGCCCTCCTGGCGGACGACCAGCGAAAGCTTGCAGTGCGTCTTGAGGCCGACGAGGCCGTAGACGACGTGGCAGCCGGCCTCCTCCAGTTTCCGCGCCCATTTGATGTTGGCCTGCTCGTCGAAGCGGGCCTTGATCTCGACGAGGACGAGGACCTGTTTGCCCGATTCGGCGGCGTCTATGAGGGCGTCGACGATGGGTGAGTCGCCCGAGGTGCGGTAGAGCGTCTGCTTGATGGCGAGGACGTCGGGGTCGCTCGCGGCCTGCTCCAGGAACGCCTGCACGGAGGTGGAGAAGGAGTCGTAGGGGTGGTGCAGCAGCACGTCCCGCTCGCGCAGGGCGGCGAAGACGTCGGGCGCGGAGGCGGATTCGACCTCGGCGAGGTCGCGGTGGGTGCCGGCGACGAACTTGGGGTACTTGAGCTCGGGCCGGTCCAGCTCCGCGATGCGGAAGAGGGCGGTGAGGTCGAGCGGGCCGGGCAGCGGGTAGACCTCGGCGTCGGAGACGTTCAGCTCGCGGACCAGCAGGTCCAGGACGTAGGGGTCGATGGTCTCCTCGACCTCCAGCCGCACGGGCGGGCCGAAGCGCCGCCGCATGAGCTCCTTCTCCAGCGCCTGGAGGAGGTTCTCCGCGTCGTCCTCCTCGACCTCCAGGTCTTCGTTGCGGGTCACCCGGAACATGTGGTGCGCGAGCACCTCCATGCCGGGGAACAGCTCCTCCAGGTGGGCGGCGATCACGTCCTCCAGGGGGACGTACCGCTGCGGGGACGCCTCCAGGAAGCGGGAGAGGATCGGCGGGACCTTCACCCGGGCGAAGTGGTCGTGGCCGCTGACGGGGTTGCGGACGACGACGGCGAGGTTGAGGGAGAGCCCGGAGATGTACGGGAAGGGGTGCGCGGGGTCGACGGCGAGGGGCGTCAGGACGGGGAAGATCTGCTGCCGGAAGAGGGTGAAGAGCCGGCCCTGCTCCTTCTCGGTCAGCTCGTGCCAGCGGATGAGGTGAATGCCGCGCTCGGCGAGCTCGGGGGCGACGTCCTGCTGGTAGCAGGCGGCGTGCCGGGCCATGAGCTCGCGGGAGCGGGTCCAGATCAGCTCCAGGACCTCCCGGGGCTGGAGCCCGGAGGCGGAGCGGGTGGCCACGCCGGTGGCGATGCGCCGCTTGAGGCCGGCGACGCGGACCATGAAGAACTCGTCCAGGTTGCTCGCGAAGATCGCCAGGAAGTTCGCCCGTTCGAGCAGGGGGGTGGCGGGGTCCTCGGCCAGCTCCAGCACCCGTTCGTTGAAGGCCAGCCAGCTGCGCTCCCGGTCCAGGAACCGGCCCTGCGGCAGTGCCTCCCCGGCCTCCGGGCCGTCCTCGTAGCGGCCCGCGAAGCCGGCCGGGTAGGCGGGCCCGTAAGTGCCCAGGTCGGAGGCGTCCAGGTCCGGGGCCAGGCCCGGCGAGGCGGGCCCCGCGACCGTCCGGGGCCGGTGCGCGGCGATGGACCCGACCGAGGGCTGCGGGTTGCCGTCCGCTGGGGCGCGCGAGGACTGGGTCATGCTTCCAGTCTCCCGCGCGCGGGGCGGGGCGGGCGCGCCGAAAGCCGAGGTGGTGACGGGTTCGGGGGCGACGCGTAGCCTCCGGTCGGGCACGCGGGGGGCGGCGGGCTGCATTCCGTCAGACTCGCAACCCCTGTTGAATCACGGGTAACGCCCACATGGCGCACAGGGAAGCGGCACCCCACCCCGCGGCGCCGCCGCGGGCCTTGCAGGCCGGTCTTTCGCGGGGGTGTGCTTGCCCCTGCGCGGGTCGTGTCGGGTGCACCTCCGCTGCGCGGCGGTGTCCTCAAACGCCGGACGGGCTGAATAGACAGCCCGTGAGCCGCCGGCCCGTCCCTTACCGGCCGTCCGGCTCGGGGCTCTCGAAGCTGTCGTCCAGGACGGACGCGACCAGTGCGGCCACGTCCTCCCGCTCCAGCCCCGCCGCGCGGGCGCGGGCCGCCCAGTCGGCCAGCTCGGCCCGCAGGGGCGAGTCGGAGCCCGCCTGCGGCCGGGCCAGCGACCGCCGCACGAACGTCCCGCGCCCGGGGCGGGCCTCGACCAGGCCCTCGCGGTCGAGCTCGCGGTACGCCTTCAGGACGGTGTTGGGGTTGATGGCCGTGGCCGCGACGACTTCCTTGGCGGTGGGCAGCTTGTCGCCGGGGACGAGCAGGCCGAGCCGGAGGGCCTGCTTGACCTGCTGGACGATCTGGAGATAGGTGGCGAGACCACTGCGCCGGTCGATGCGGAACTCGACCACGCGTGTCCCTTCCTTTCCCTGCCGACTTTCACTAGTTCACTAGCGAAAGGGTGATTTATATCAGTAATTCCTGTCAAACGGGGCGCCGGGCGGTCCCTCAGCTCTCGGTCCGGTACATCAGGTCCGTCTCGTGCACCACGAAGCCGAGCCCCTCGTAGACGGCGACCGCGGCGGCGTTGTCGGCGTCGACGTACAGCATGGCAGTCGGCAGGCCCCGCTCCGCCAGGTGCCGCAGCCCGATGGTGGTCAGCGCCTTGCCGAGCCCGCCGCCCTGTGCCCCGGGCCGCACGCCCACCACGTACACCTCGCCGAGCGACTCCGCGGCGTGCACCTTCGTCCAGTGGAAGCCGACGAGGGCGCCGTCCTTCTCGGCGAGGAAGAAGCCCGCGGGGTCGAACCAGTCGGCGGCCTTGCGGTCGTCGAGGTCCCGCTGGGTCAGCGACCCCTGCTCCGGGTGGTGCGCGAAGGCGGCGGCGTTGACGGCCAGCCACGCGGCGTCGTCCTCACCGGGCCGGAAGGTGCGCACGGAGACGCCCTCGGGCAGGGCGGGTGCGGCGAGGTCCAGGCCGGCCAGCGGGCGGCGCATCTGCCGCAGCTCGCGGAAGAGGCTCAGGCCGAGCACCTGCGCGAGGTGCCGGGCGGCCGGGTGCCCGCCGTGCGCCCACACCCGCAGCCGCTTGCCGGACTCCGCCAACAGGGCGTTGCCCAGGGCCCGGCCGTGCCCGCGCCCCCGGTGGGCCGGGCGCACGACGAGCTCGCCGGCCGGGGCCTCGACGGGGTCGCTGTCCTCCAGCTGCCCGTACCCGACGAGCAGCCCTTCCGCGTTGCGCAGCAGCACGTGCCGGACGCCCTCGCGCCGCCCCTTGAGCTGGAGCCGCCCCTGCTCGGAGACGGCCGGCTGCCCGTCCTCGGCCGCGGCCTCCTCCACCAGGCTCAGGACGTCCCGCACCTGTTCGGGAGCCAGCTCCCCGGTCACCTCGGTCGACCGCTGTCCGCCTACGTCGTTCACCACGTCAGTCATGGGGCGAGCCTACGACCCGGGGGCCGCGGAGCAGTGGTTCCGGGGCCCGTGCCAGGGTGAGCGGGCGGCCGGACGCTATCAATTCGTCATCTCAACCCTCCTGACGTTCTACACGCGTTGACCTAGGCTGCCGAGCGACTGAACGACCTGCCAGATGCACAAAGGGGAACAAATGCACGCGACGCCGCCACGGAAGCGTCTCGCAAGACGGCTGACAGCCACCACCGCCGTACTCGCGGCCACCGCCGGTGTCCTCTCCGCCGCCACCCCGGCCGGCGCCGACAGCGCCCGGGACCTCGGGCACCACAAGCGGACCGTCGACGTCCAGCTGCTCTCCTTCAACGACCTGCACGGCAACCTGGAGCCGCCGCAGGGCTCCTCCGGCACCGTCACCGAGACGCAGGCCGACGGCACGAAGAAGGCCGTTCCGGCCGGTGGCGTCGAGTACCTGGCGAGCTCGCTGCGCTCGGCCCGCAAGGGCCACCCCTACTCCGTGACCGCCGCGGCCGGCGACCTCATCGGCGCCAGCCCGCTGATGACCGGGCTCTTCCACGACGAGCCCACCATCGAGGCGATGAACAAGCTGGGCCTGGACGTCACCTCCGTGGGCAACCACGAGTTCGACGAGGGCCGCGCGGAGCTGACGCGGATGCAGAAGGGCGGCTGCCACCCCAAGGAGGGCTGCTTCGAGAAGGGCAGGAAGTTCCGCGGCGCGGACTTCCCCTACCTCGCGGCCAACGTCACCGACGAGAAGACCGGCCGGCCGATCCTCAAGCCGTACACCGTGTGGAAGCGCAACGGGGTGAAGATCGGCTTCATCGGCGTCACCCTGGAGAAAACCCCGGGCGTCGTCACGGCCGAGGGCGTCAAGGGTCTGAAGTTCGGCGACGAGGTCGAGACGATCAACAAGTACGCCAAGGAACTGGAGCGCCAGGGCGTGAAGTCGATCGTCGCCCTCGTCCACGAGGGCGGCCAGCCGGCGTCCGGCTCGTACAACTACGACTGCGACAGCCCCGGCCCGGGCGACGGCATCTCCGGCGCGATCGTCGACATCGCCAAGAAGGTCACCCCGCAGGTCGACGCCCTCGTCACCGGTCACACCCACCAGGCGTACGCCTGCACCATCCCCGACCCGTCGGGCACGCCCCGCACGGTGACCTCGGCCGCCTCCTTCGGCCGGCTGTACACCGACACCACGCTGACGTACGACCGCCGGACGAAGGACATCGTCCGCACGAGCGTTGCGAGCCCGCGCGCCGCCAACCACGTCGTCGACCGCACGCAGCCCAAGGCGGCCGACATGACCGCCCTGATCAACCGCTGGAACAAGCTGGCGGCCCCGGTGGCGAACAAGCCGGTCGGCTACATCTCCGCCGACATCAACGGCCGCGGCTCGGAGGCGTACGAGAAGCCGCTCGGTGACGTCCTCGCCGACGCGCAGCTGGAGGCCCTGGCCCCGGCCGACAAGGGCGGCGCCCAGATCGCCTTCATGAACCCCGGCGGCATCCGCTCCGACCTCGCCCACAAGGCGTCGGGCAGCGAGGGCGACGGCGTGGTGACCTACGGCGAGGCGTTCACCGTCCAGCCGTTCACCAACATGACGGCCACGGTCGACCTGACCGGCGCCCAGGTGCTCGCCCTGCTCCAGCAGCAGGTCAGCGGCGCCAACCAGGCCGAGCCCAAGATCCTCCAGGTGAGCCGGGGCCTGACGTACACGCTCGACCTCACCAAGACCGGCGCGGCGCGCGTCGACGCCGCCTCGGTGAAGCTGAACGGCACCGCGCTCGATCCGGCCAAGACCTACCGGGTCGCGGCGAACGAGTTCCTCGTGGGCGGCGGTGACAACTTCCCCGCCTTCAAGGAGGGCAAGAACAAGCGCATCGGCGCCTCCGACCTGGACGCCTTCACCGCGTACCTCACGGCGCACTCGTCGAAGACGGCCCCGCTGGCTCCGCCGAAGGCGGACCGCATCACGGTCGTGAAGTAACCCCAGGGGCGCATAGCCCCGACCAGAGCGCCCGGCACGCGGTAACGCGCGCCGGGCGCTTCGGCGTTCCGGAGTACCGGCGCGTGCCACCACGTCGCGGACAACCGCCGTTTGTCGGACAAGCCGCCGGAAAGAACTCGGCCACCACCCTTCGTGATCAACAGGGAGAGCGATGAAGTCCGCGCGACGCGTCCTGACCACCCTCGCCACCACCGTTCTGCTGACCGCCGGCGGCGCCGCGCTGGCGGCACCGGCCCATGCCGACGTTCACGCGCACCTACTGGGCGTCGTCGGCGCGGAGATGAGCGGCGTCATCGAGCTGACCGGCCCCGTGGTCGGGAGCATCCTGACGATCCCGAACCCCCTTCCCGACGTCGCCTGACCAGGGCCGCGGTGAATCCGGGGCGGGCACGGGGGTGAGGTGACGATGGCCGGAAACGACTCATGACCCCTTGCCCGCCCCTCCCGCTGCTGCGACGGTCGGCTCGGCTCGACCGAGCCGGCCATCGCGCAGCCAGGGAGAGTCGACCGTGACGAAGAAGCTGTATGTGGGCAATCTGAGCTATCAGACGACGGAGGGTGACCTCTCCACTCTGTTCGGGGAGATCGGCGCGGTCCGGAGCGTCAACGTCATCACCGATCGCGACACCGGCCGCTCCAAGGGCTTCGCGTTCGTCGAGATGGACGACGCCGACGCCGCGCAGGCCGTCGCCCAGCTCAACAACAGGGAGATCGACGGCCGCAACCTCGCCGTCAACGAGGCCCGCCCCCGCGAGGACCGCTCCGGTGGCGGGCGCGGGGGTTACGGCGGTGGGCGCGGGGGCGGTTACGGCGGAGGCGGGCGCCGCTGACGCCCCGGTGCGCGGGCCCGGGGCCGGACCTCAGGGCGTCCCCAGGCTCCGCACCTCGGCACCGGCCTTGGCCATCAGTTGCTGGGCGATGTCCGCGAGCGCCCGGCCGCCGGCGAGCTCCTCGCCGATCCGCCGCTCGTCCGGGTCCCGGGGGTCGCGGGTGGCCTGGCCCCGGGCCTTGAGCTCCACACCGTCGCGCAGGCGCAGCAGGGCCGCCGCCCGGGTGTGCGTGTCGTCCTCGTCGAACTCGACTTCCACGTGCCAGCCGGCCACCTGCATGGTGCGTCCTCTCGCTCGTTCCCGGTGCTCCCCCTACCGGTCCTTATACCGGACATACATACTTCTGCCGGGCTTCTCAGCGCACACTCAGACTGTTCTCATCCAGCCGGAGCACAGTCATAGCCATGACGGACAACCACCGCCGCGACGGCGCCCAGGATCCCGAGCAGCACCCGCAGCAGTCCTCCGCCTTTCCGTCCCCGCCGCCCTACGCGCCCCCGCGGCCGGTCACCACGGCGACCGGGGTCACCACCTGGCCCGGTGACGGGCACGGGCCCGGCGGCTCCGGCGGCAACGGCCCCGGCGACGGCGGTTACGCCGCCTTCGCCGCCCCGGCGCCCGGTGACGCGCCCGGCGCGCACGCGGCGCCCCGCGCCCGCCGCCCGGTCGCCCTGCTCGCCGCCTGCGCGATCCTCGCGGCCGTCGTCGGCGGGGGCTCCGCGGCCCTCGTCAACGAGCTGTCCGGCGGCTCGGCGGGCAGCAGCCACGCGACGCCCGTCCAGAACGTGTCGTCGAAGAGCAGCGGTGTCTCGGCCGTCGCCAAGGCCGTCAGCCCCAGCATCGTGGAGATCAAGGCGGCCACCACTTCCGGCCAGTCCACGGGTTCCGGTGTGGTCATCACCGGCGACGGCGAGATCGTCACCAACAACCACGTGGTCGCGGGCGCGGACACCGTGCAGGTGAACTTCAGCGACGGCAGCACCAAGACGGCGAAGGTCGTGGGCACCGACCCGGACAAGGACCTGGCCCTGATCAAGGTGCAGGGCGCCAAGGGCCTCAAGGCCGCCTCGCTCGGCGACTCCGGCAAGGTGGCCGTCGGCGACCAGGTCGTCGCCATCGGCTCGCCCGAGGGCCTGACCGGCACGGTCACCAGCGGCATCGTCTCCGCCCTCAACCGCGACGTCACCGTCTCCAAGGAGAAAGGCAAGCAGCAGCAGGGGCAGCGGGGCCGGGGCCTGCCGCAGTGGCCGTTCGAGTACGGCGGCCAGGAGTACAACGGCGACACGGGCTCGTCCAAGACCACCTACAAGGCCATCCAGACCGACGCCTCCCTCAACCCCGGCAACTCCGGCGGCGCCCTGATCAACATGAGCGGGGAGATCATCGGCATCAACTCCGCGATGTACGACTCCAGTTCCGCCAGCGGCGGCGGCTCCGGCAACAGCGCGGGGCTCGGCTTCGCCATCCCGGTCAACACCGTCAAGGCCGACCTCGCGAAGCTCCGGGCGGGCGGCACCAGCGGCTGAGACCGCCGTCGTGCGACGCTGAGAGCGACCTGACCATGAGATGAACCGCGAGGTAGCACCGATGAGCCCCGCCGACCACGGCGATCACCCCGCCCGGATCCTGATCGTGGACGACGAACCCGCCGTCCGCGAGGCGCTGCGCCGCAGCCTCGCCTTCGAGGGGTACGGCACCGAACTGGCCGTCGACGGGCTCGACGCGGTAGCGAAGGTCGCCGCCTACGACCCCGAACTGATCGTCCTCGACGTCCTCATGCCGCGCATGGACGGCCTGACCGCCGCCCGCCGGCTGCGGGCCTCCGGGGTCACCGTGCCCATCCTCATGCTGACCGCCCGCGACACCGTCGGCGACCGGGTCACCGGCCTCGACGCGGGGGCCGACGACTACCTGGTCAAGCCCTTCGAGCTGGACGAGCTGCTGGCCCGCATCCGGGCCCTGCTGCGCCGCAGCTCCTACGCGGCCGCCGCGCCCGCGGAGACGCAGACCCTGTCCTTCGCCGACCTGCGCATGGACCTCGCCACCCGCGAGGTGGTCCGCGGCGGCCGGGCGGTGGAGCTGACCCGCACCGAGTTCACGCTGCTGGAGCTCTTCCTGGCCCACCCGCGGCAGGTCCTCACCCGGGAGCAGATCCTGAAGGCGGTGTGGGGCTTCGAGTTCGAGCCCTCGTCCAACTCGCTGGACGTGTACGTGATGTACCTGCGCCGCAAGACCGAGGCGGCGGGCGAGCCCCGGCTCGTCCACACCGTGCGCGGGGTGGGCTACGTGCTGCGGACGGACGGCAGCCCCGAATGACCGGCCGGTTCCGCGGGCTGCCGCTGCGGTCGAGACTCGCGCTGCTGACGGCGGCGGCCGTGGCCGTGGCCGTGGCGATCGTCGCGGGCGTGTCCTGGGTGGTGCTCAAGGAGCAACTGGAGGAGCAGCGGGACACCACGCTGACCAATGTGAGCCCGACGAAGGAGACCGTCCTGGAACTCCTGCGCACCTGCGGCACCGGGCAGCACCCCTTCCCCAGCCCTTACACTGTCCAGATCATCACCACGACGGGCGCGGTGTGCACCTCGGCGGGGAAGTCGCCGGTCACCGTCGGCCCCGAGGACCTGCGGGTCGTGCGCGACGGGGAGCCGGTGCTGCACGACGCGCGGGCCAAGGACGGCCGGGAGATGCGGGTCGCCACCTCGGCGAGCGACGGCGTCCCGGGCGTCTACGCGGTCACCATCGCCCAGCCCACCGGCGACATCGACAAGCCGCTCAACAAGCTCGCCCTGGTCCTGGCGCTCACCGCGGGCGTGGGCGTGTTCGGCGCCGGCGCCGCGGGGCTGGCGATCGCCCGCACCGGGCTGCGGCCGGTGGACCGGCTGACCGACGCGGTCGAGCACATCGCGCGCACGGAGGACCTGGCCGTCCGCATCCCCGTCGACGGGGAGGACGAGATCGCCCGCCTGTCGCGCTCGTTCAACTCCATGACCGCCTCCCTGGCCCTCTCGCGCGACCGGCAGCAGCAGCTCATCGCGGACGCCGGGCACGAGCTGCGCACCCCGCTGACGTCGCTGCGCACCAACATCGACCTGCTCGTGCGCAGCGAGGAGACCGGCCGGGCGATCCCCCCGGAGGACCGCAAGGAGCTGCTGGCGAGCGTCAAGGCCCAGATGACGGAGCTGGCGGTGCTGATCGGCGACCTCCAGGAGCTGTCCCGCCCGGAGGCCGGCCCGGGCAGCGGCCCGGTGCCGGTGATCGCGCTGCACGAGGCGGTGCACCGGGCGGTGGAGCGGGCCCGGCTGCGCGGCTCCGGGCTGACGTTCTCCGTGCGGCTCGACCCGTGGTTCGTCCGGGCCGAGCCGGCCGCCCTGGAGCGGGCGGTGGTCAATCTGCTGGACAACGCGGTGAAGTTCAGCCCGCCGGGCGGTGCGGTCGAGGTCGCCCTGTCCGGTGGCGAGCTGACGGTGCGGGACCACGGCCCCGGCGTCCCGGCCGAGGAGCTCCCGCACGTCTTCGACCGGTTCTGGCGCTCCCCCACGGCACGGAGCCTGCCGGGCAGCGGGCTGGGGCTGTCGATCGTCGCCCGGACGGTGCAGCAGGCGGGCGGCCAGGTGGTGCTGCGCCCGGCGGAGGGCGGCGGGACGGTGGCGTCCGTCCGGCTGCCGGGGGCGGCGACGGCGCCACCGCCGCTGTAGGGCCGACCCGAGCGTGTCGGCCCGGCTTCCAGCGGGGCGCTGAGGGCCCGGCACAGGGCACCCCCTACCGCGGCTTGCCGACCGGCAGCTCGGTGCCGGACAGCTCCGCCCGGATGCCGTCGCGCTCGACGGTGATGCTCCGCAGGCGCACGTCCGCGGCTTGCTCGGGGAGCTCGGCGGAGAAGGAGAGCCGGTCGGTCAGCTCGGGGAGTCTGAGCTGCGTGAGGGCCGTGATCAGGCCGGGGTCGATGCCGATCTTCTCCAGCAGCCAGGGGTGCTCGGCGATCACGTCGAGGAGGTTGGCGCGGGTCAGCTTCTCGACGAACGCGGGCTGACCGGTGATCTCGCGCAACCGCTGTTCGTCGCGCAGGGCGACCGCCACGTCGTCGGCGGTCAGCCCCAGCCGGTCGGCCAGGGCGGGCACGGACAGCAGGGCCTTGGCCCGGGCGGCGTCGCGGCTGATGCGCTCGGCGAACTCGCGGTGCAGGGTCAGGCCCTTGTCCTTGCCGGGCCGGTAGGTGGCGACGCGGGGCACGTCGACGCTCATGCCGTCGATGTCGGTGGACAGGCCGCGGGCGCCGACGCGCCGGAGGTGGGCCTCGGCGCGCAGCCGCAGCTGCTGCCCGGCGAGGTCGAGGCGGCCCTCGGCGCGTATCGAGTGGTCGCCGAGGGGGCTGAAGCGCACCTGGGAGGCGCCGAGTTCGCGGTTCATGTCCGCGAACTTCAGGAGCACGTCGCCGTCGAGCCGGCCGACGACGGCGCCGCGCACGGAGGCGGGCAGGTCCCCGTCGATGCGGATGTCGCGGGCGCCCGCTTGAACCTTCGCGAGAGTGACGCGGCCGGCGTCGACGTGGGGGACGGTGACGTCGACCCGCTGGAGGTGCTTGGCCGCCACCTGGGTGAGGAACGGGAAGCCGTGGATGTCCACCTGGGGAGCGGCCTCCAGGTGGAGGTCTTCCTGGAGCCGCTGTTCGGCCTTCTTCTCCGCGTAGAGGACCGCGCACCGGTCGGCGAGGACGAGGAAGGCGGCGCAGGAGACGGTGGTGAAGAGCAGCCGGGTGGCGCGGGGCCTGCCGCGGGGGGCGGCGGCCGTCTTGCGCCTGCGGCGGCGGCCGGGGCGTTTGGCGCGGTGGCGGCGGTGGCCGGGCGGGGGCGCGTCGTCGGAGCTGATGTAGGTCAGCGGGGAGTCGAGCGGGTGCAGATCGCTGTCGGGGCTGACGTAGGTGAACTCATACGCGGAGGCGTCGTCGCCCCCGGCGTACATGGGGTCCGCGGGGTCCGCGGGGCGGATCGGGTCGGCCAGGGTGGCGAGTTCGTCATAGGGGTTGGGTGGCAGCGTGGGTATGCGTGTGGGGGTTCGCATCAGCACATCCCACCACGCACGCGCCCCTCGTCCGCAAGCCCTACCTCCGGTACGCGCGATTTGTGAACGGTTTCCGGCCGTTGGGCGTTGAAGCGGACTGACGCGGCCCCGAAGGGGCGCGGGGAACTGCGCGACCAGCCACGACGCGCCCGCAGGGCGCCCGCCGCCGCAGGCGGTAACGACAAGCCCTAAGCCGTCAACCGCTTGTGCAGGTATACGTCCTCGTGCCCGCCGGGCACATCCGGCAGCCGGCCCGCCTCGACGTAGCCGTGGCGCCGGTAGAAGTCCGGCGCCTGGAAGGTGTACGAGGAGAGCACCGCGGCGTCGCAGCCGCGGCGTACGGCCTCGGCCTCGGCGGCCTGGAGCAGCTTCGTCCCCCAGCCGTCCTTGCGGCTGTCCTCGCGCACCCACAGCAGCTCGACCCCGCAGAGCCGGCCCCACGTCCATCCCGACAGGCCGCCGATCAGCTCCCCGTGGGCGTCCGTCACCTTCACCGACAGCTCGGCGCGCGCGGCGCCGGGCGTGGCCGCGTCGTTGAACGCGGTGAGCTCCTTGTCCAGCCGGTCGTACAGCTCGGTGTCCTCTTCGCCGACGCTCAGGACCGGCCTCCGCGCAGTAGTCATGACCGCAGTATGCGCAGGGACCAGGCGGGGACGGCCACCGGATTTCTGCCCACTGGTATCAGCTGAGCTCGGCCGAATCAGCCCGTCCGGCGCTTGAGGACACCACCGCGCAGCGGTGGCGCACCCACAGACCCGCCGGGCAGGACTACGCGTCCAAGGGATTCGCAGCCACCCGAACAGCGATGCCGTTCCGCACAGCGCCGGCGGCGGAGCTGCCCGGCTTGCGGGCGGCCTGGTCCTCGAAGCAGGCGACGAACTCGTCCGCGAGACCGAGCCGCGGGTGGCGCTCCAGCACCTCGGCGCGGAAGCCGGCGGGGAAGCGGTCGGCGCCCCGGCCGGAGATGTCCACGCTGGTGGCGAACTCCAGCAGGTGCCCTTCGGGGTCCTCCGTCACGTCGACGCGGTCCCACATGTGCCGGACGATCACCTCGGAGACCCGCGTCCGGCGCTCGGCGGGCCACCCGGCGGCGGCCGCGAAGACCCACGCCACATGCCCGCCGGCCGTCTCGAACGGGACGGTGTGGCTGTCGAACTCCGCGACCAGCCCGAGGTCGTGCAGCAGGGCGGCGACGTAGAGGAGCTCAGGGTCGAAGGTGATGCCCTCCGCCGCCGCGTGGGCGGCCGCCCACAGGTACGAGCGCGCGCAGTGGTTGAGCAGCGCGGGCGAGCAGTAGGCGGTGGCCACCTCCAGCGCGGCGGTGCAGGCGGGGGACGCGGGTATGGCGAGGTCGTCGATCTTCATGATCGCGATTGTCGCTCAGCCGGGGCCCGCCCGAAGCCGTGTCAGCGCGTGGTGCCGCGCCGCCGCGCGGCGTAGGCGCAGGCGAGGGCCAGCACCATGGGGCCCCACAGGGTCCCGGGGGCGATGCACACCTTGGCGAGCGCCTCCCACCAGCCGTTGACGTAGCCGGGTCCCTCGGGGATGACGTGGAACCACGACAGCACCGTCGGCGCCCAGAACGCGGTGGCGGCCAGGCCGCCGACGACCGCGCAGGCGACCGCGGCCTTCGGGGGCACCCGCCGGCCTCCGATGCCGGGGACCCGTGCGGGCACGACCTCGCCCCAGCCGCGCACGAGCGCGAAGGAGAGCAGGGCCAGCAGTTCGGTGATCACGCTCAGGCCGAGCACGTAGGGGACGCTGATCCACGGGCTCGGCATGCCGCCCTGGTCCCGCATGCCCATCTCGAAGTGGACGGCGAAGGGGAGCCGCCACAGGCACTGGGGCAGCAGCACGAGGGGGATGGCGTGGGCGGTGAGCTCCGCCCACCGCTGGACGGGGCGCTCGGTGGCGCCGGAGCTCTGGTTACGGGTCCTGGTCACGCCCTCAGCCTCGCCGGTCGGCGCGAGGTGATCGTCAGCCTCGGGGAGGTGCCCGGCCCGCCGCGGGGATGAGCGGCGGGTCGGCCGGAGGGACGAGCCCTCAGCCGCCGCAGCCGCAGGAGCGGCGGATGACCAGCGCGGAGGGGAACTGCTTCAGGCGCTCGCGCCGGGAGCCGGTGAAGCGCAGCCCGTCGTCGAGGACGAGGTCCACGGCGGAACGGGCCATGGCCTGCCGGTCCGAGGCGACGGTGGTCAGGGGCGGGTCCGTCAGGGCCGCCTCCTTGACGTCGTCGAAGCCGGCGACGGCGAGCTCGCCGGGGACGTCGATGCGCAGCTCACGGGCCGCGCGCAGGACGCCGATGGCCTGGTCGTCGGTGGCGCAGATGAGGGCCGGGGGGCGGTCGGGGCCGGCGAGGAGCTGGAGGGCGACCTGGTAGGCGTCATAGCGGTTGTAGGGGGCCTGGAAGAGCCGGCCCTCCAGGGACTTCCCGGCCTCCCGCATGGCCCGGCGCCAGCCCTCGACGTGGTCGGTGACGGGGTCGCCGACGGTGGGGGTCTCCTCGGTGCCGCCGAGGCAGGCCACGTACGGGTGGCCGTGCTCCAGGAGGTGGCGGGTGGCGAGCTGGGCGCCGCCGACGTCGTCCGTGACCACGGCGACGTCGTCTATCGCGTCGGGGCGGCGGTGCATCAGCACCACGCGGGCGTCCCACGCGTCGATCTCCGCCGCGGCGTGCTCGCTGGGGCCCTGGCTGATCAGAATCAGGCCGGACACCCGCATGCCCAAGAAAGCGCGCAAATAGTGCACTTCGCGCTCGTCGAGGTAGTCGGAGTTCCCGACGAGGACCATCTTGCCGCGCTCGGCCGCCGCCCGTTCGACGGCGTGGGCCATCTCGGCGAAGAACGGCTGGCGCGCGTCCGGGACGATCAGTCCTATGAGGTCCGTCCGCCGGGACGCCATCGCCTGGGCGACCCGGTCGGGCCGGTACCCCAGCTCCTTGATCGCCGCCAGGACACGCTCGCGCGTGGCCGGGGCCACGGGCCTCGGCCCGTTGTTGATGACGTAGCTGACGACCGCGGTCGACGTCCCCGCAAGTCTCGCCACATCGTCCCGCGTCACCTTGGCCACGCCGGGCAGTCTACGCGGGTCCACTCACCGCTCGGCCGGGCGAGCGACCTGGGATTTCGTCACTTCGGGCGCCTCTTTCCGGGCGGTCGCGGCGGACGCCTGCGGAGGGGCGTCCTCCGCTCGCTCGGCCGCCTTCTCGGGCTTCTCCGGGACCACGAACCGGTAGCCGACGTTCCGGACGGTGCCGATCAGGGACTCGTGCTCCGGGCCGAGCTTGGCGCGCAGCCGCCGCACGTGGACGTCGACCGTGCGGGTGCCGCCGAAGTAGTCGTAGCCCCAGACCTCCTGGAGCAGCTGGGCCCGGGTGAAGACCCGGCCGGGGTGCTGGGCGAGGTACTTCAGGAGCTCGAACTCCTTGAAGGTGAGATCCAGTATCCGGCCCTTGAGCTTGGCGCTGTACGTCGCCTCGTCCACGGAGAGGTCGCCGGTGCGGATCTCCATCGGGCTGTCGTCCATGGTGATCTGCTGGCGACCCATCGCCAGCCGGAGCCGGGCCTCGACCTCGGCCGGGCCCGCGGTGTCGAGCAGGACGTCGTCCACGCCCCAGTCGGCGGTGACGGCGGCGAGGCCGCCCTCGGTGACGACCAGGAGCAGCGGACAGCCGGGGCCGGTGGAGCGCAGCAGCTGGCAGAGGCTGCGGACGTGCGGCAGGTCGCGGCGGCCGTCGATCAGTATGACGTCGGCCCCCGGGGTGTCCACGAGGGCCGGGCCCTCGGCCGGTGCCACCCGGACGCTGTGCAGCAGCAGGCCGAGGGCGGGGAGCACCTCGGTGGACGGCTGGAGCGCGTTGGTCAGGAGCAGGAGGGAGCTCATCGGCTGCCACCCGCCTCGGTCGTCGTACGGTTCCGGCGGATCTGCACGCTTCGCTCGCCCATGACGTCGGTTCCTCCTCGGTCCCTGCGAAGGGGGCACCACCCAGGTGTGACTCTGGGGGAGTATGCGGCACTGCTTCGTACGGTTGTGGCTCTCCGCGCCCTGTGGAGGGTCGTGCACAACGTGCACGTGTGCGCTCATCCGCGCAGGACGCGGCCGAATGCACAAAAGGACCCGGGGGCGACTCTGCCCGGATCCTCTCTGCCCAGCAGGATAGCCCACCGGGCTTTCGGAAGTGCGGACGTTTTTGCACGACCTTGTGTTCCGTCGATCACTTCGGGTGGTCATCGCGTGGCCCTCTTGACAGCTGACGTGCGCACCCGGCCCCCGCCGGAGCGGCGGGGGCACGGGGGGCGCACGGAGGCACGGGGGTGTCGCTCGGTTGCCTGTGTCAACGGCAGGCGCCGGGGTGCGCAGGCCCCTTTGCGGGGCGTGGAGCGAAGCAGCCCCGCGAAGCCCGGAGCACCCCGGCGCCGCACCCGGCGACGGCGGCACGCCACGACGCACCGCCGAGACCCCTCAGCCCCCGGCCACGGGCGCGGCGAACTGGGCGGCGTAAAGCCGCGCGTAAGCCCCCTCCGCCGCGAGCAGCTCCTCGTGCGTGCCCTGTTCCACGATGCGGCCCGCCTCCATCACCAGGATCACGTCCGCGTCGCGGATCGTGGAGAGCCGGTGGGCGATGACGAAGCTCGTGCGGCCCGCGCGGAGGCGGCCCATCGCGTGCTGGATCAGGACCTCGGTGCGGGTGTCGACGGAGCTGGTGGCCTCGTCGAGGACGAGGATCTCCGGTTCGGCGAGGAACGCCCGGGCGATGGTGATCAGCTGCTTCTCGCCGACGCTGACGTTGGCGCCCTCCTCGTCGATGACGGTGTCGTAGCCGTCGGGGAGGGTGCGGACGAACCGGTCGACGTGGGTGGCCTTCGCCGCCTCGACGATGGCGTCCATGGAGGCGCCCTCGGCCCCGTAGGCGATGTTGTCGGCGATGGTGCCGCCGAAGAGCCAGGTGTCCTGGAGGACCATGCCGATGTGGGAGCGCAGGTCCTCGCGGGACATGGCGGCGATGTCGACGCCGTCGAGGGTGATGCGGCCGCCGTTCACTTCGTAGAAGCGCATCAGCAGGTTGACCAGGGTGGTCTTGCCCGCGCCGGTGGGCCCGACGATGGCGACGGTCTGGCCGGGGCGCACGGTCAGGGAGAGGCCGTCGATGAGGGGCTTGTCGGGGACGTAGCGGAAGGAGACGTCCTCGAAGGCCACCTGGCCGCGGACCCGGGCGGGCCGGGGCGGCGCGGCCGGCTCCGGGGACTGCTCGTCGGCGTCGAGGAGCTCGAAGACCCGCTCGGCGGAGGCGACGCCCGACTGGACGAGGTTGGCCATGGAGGCGACCTGGGTGAGCGGCTGGCTGAACTGCCGCGAGTACTGGACGAACGCCTGGACGTCACCGATGGAGAGGTTGCCGGAGGCGACGCGCAGCCCGCCGACGACGGCGACGAGGACGTAGTTGAGGTTGCCGATGAACATCATCGCGGGCTGGATGATCCCGGAGATGAACTGGGCCTTGAAGCCGGCCTGGTAGAGGTCCTCGTTCTCCTTGCGGAAGACCTCGGCGGACTCCTTCTGCCGCCCGAAGACCTTCACCAGGGCGTGGCCGGTGTACATCTCCTCGATGTGGGCGTTGAGCTTGCCGGTGGACTTCCACTGGGCGACGAACTGCGGCTGGGCCCGCTTGCCGATGCGGGTGGCGACGACGACGGAGACGGGGACGGTCACCAGGGCGACGAGGGCGAGCAGCCAGGAGATCCAGAACATCATGGCCAGCACGCCGACGATGGTCAGCACGGAGAAGGCTATCTGGCTGAGGGTCTGCTGGAGGGTCTGCTGGATGTTGTCGATGTCGTTGGTGGCGCGGGAGAGGACCTCGCCGCGCTGCTGCTTGTCGAAGTAGCTCAGGGGCAGCCGGCCGAGCTTCTCCTCGACCGCCTCGCGCAGCCGGAAGACGGCCCGCTGGACGACGTTGGTGGCGATGCGGGCCTGCACGAGGGCGAAGAGGGACGAGCCGATGTAGATCAGCAGCACCCACAGCAGGACCTGGCCGACGGCGTCGAAGTCGATGCCGTGGCCGGGGGTGAAGTCGACGGAGGCCAGCAGGTCGGCGGTCTTGCCGTCGCCGCCTCGGCGCATCTCCTCGATGACCTCGGCCTTGGTCCGCCCGTCGGGGAACCGCCCGCCGATGACACCGGCGAAGATCAGGTCGGTGGCCCGGCCGAGGATCTTGGGGCCGATGACGGCGAGGGCGACGCTGGCGACGCCGAGGGCCAGCGCGACGGTGATGACGGCGCGCTCGGGGCGCAGGGTGGCCAGCAGCCGCTTGCCGGAGCCGGCGAAGTCCATGGAGCGCTCGGTGGGCTGGCCGCCCATGAAGCGGGCGGGGCCGACGGCGGGGGCGGGGCCCCGGCGCGCGGTGGTGCCGTCCTGGCCGCCGTCCGCCTGCTCGGGTTCGCTTGACGTGTCCGGGGCCGTCACGCCGCCTCCTCCTCGGTGAGCTGGGAGAGCACGATCTCCCGGTAGGTCTCGTTCGACCCCATGAGGTCGGTGTGGGTGCCGGTGCCGACGACCCGGCCCTCGTCGAGGACGACGATGCGGTCGGCGTCGCGGATGGTGGACACCCGCTGGGCGACGATGACGACGGTCGCGTCGCCCGTCTCCCGGGCCAGGGCGGCGCGCAGGCGGGCGTCGGTGGCGTAGTCGAGGGCGGAGAAGGAGTCGTCGAAGAGGTAGATCTCGGGGCGGCGGACCAGGGCGCGGGCGATGGCCAGGCGCTGGCGCTGCCCGCCCGAGACGTTGGCGCCGCCCTGGGCTATCGGCGCGGCCAGGCCCAGCTCCATGCTCTCGACGAACTCGCGGGCCTGTGCGGTCTCCAGGGCCCGCCACAGCTCCTCGTCGGTGGCGTCCGGCTTTCCGTAGCGCAGGTTGGAGGCGACCGTCCCGGTGAAGAGGTAGGGCTTCTGCGGGACGAGCCCGACGATCTCGGACATCAGGACGGGGTCGAGGTCGCGGACGTCCTCGCCGTCGACGCGGACCGTGCCGGCGGTCGCGTCGATCAGCCGGGGCACCAGGCTCAGGAGCGTGGACTTGCCGCTGCCGGTGGAGCCGATCACGGCGGTGGTCTCGCCGGGCCGGGCGATGAGGGAGACGTCCTTCAGGACGGGCTCCTCGGCGCCGGGGTAGCGGAACTCCACGCCGGTGAGCTCCAGGTGCCCGGCGCGGCGCAGCGCGGTGACCGGCCGGGCCGGGGGCACCACGCTGGATGCGGTGGCCAGTACTTCCTGGATGCGCTCGGCGCAGACCTCGGCGCGCGGCAGCATCATGAACATGAAGGTGGCCATCATGACGGCCATCAGGATCTGCATGAGGTAGCTGAGGAACGCGGTGAGCGCGCCGATCTCCATGTCGCCGCTCTCGATGCGGTGGCCGCCGAACCACAGGACGGCGACGGAGGAGACGTTCACGACGAGCATCACCGAGGGGAACATCAGCGACATCAGCCGCCCGGCCCGCACGGACACGTCCATGAGGTCGGTGTTGGCGCCCTCGAAGCGGCGGCGCTCGTGGGTGTCGCGGACGAAGGCGCGGATCACGCGGATGCCGGTGATCTGCTCGCGCAGGATCCGGTTGACGGTGTCGATGCGCTCCTGGACGCCGCGGAACAGCGGTCGCATCCGCCAGATGATCAGCGAGACGATGACGCCGAGCACGGGGACGATGATCAGCAGGAGGGCGGACAGCGGGACGTCGAGGTCCAGGGCCAGGGCTATGCCGCCGACGCACATGATCGGCGCGGAGACCAGCAGGGTGAAGGCCATCAGGGCCAGCATCTGGACCTGTTGGACGTCGTTGGTGGTCCGGGTGATCAGCGAGGGGGCGCCGAAGCGGCCCACCTCGCGCGCGGAGAAGGACTGCACCCGGTCGAAGACCGCCGCCCGCACGTCCCGGCCCAGGGCCATCGCGGTACGCGCCCCGTAGTACACGGCACCGATCGCGCAGACGATCTGGAGGACCGTCACGACGACCATCCAGCCGCCCAGCTCCAGGATGTATCCCGTGTCGCCCTTCACGACACCGTTGTCGACGATGTCGGCGTTGAGGGTGGGCAGATAGAGAGTGGCCAGCGTTTGGACGAGCTGCAGCAGCACGGCCATCGCGATCGGTCTCGAATAGGGCTTCAGATGGGCCCGCAGCAGTCGTACCAACACACTTCGCAGCCTATGTGAGCGCCTCGCCGCGCAGCCTCCCGTTTTACGGGGGCGGGCGGTGGGCGGGGCGGGCACCCGTCATCATGGGAGGCTCGAAGCACACAACCGAAGAATCAGCAGCAACAGCATCAGGACCAGAAGGGGTCGCCGTGGCGACGACACAACCGGCACATCCGGTCGAACCGGCTCTGCCGGGGGGACTGCCGGCGCAGCCGGGACCGGTGGGCACGATCCGGTACTGGGCGGCGGCGAAGGCCGCCGCCGGCACGCCCGAGGAGCCGTACGCGGCGGGGACGCTCGCCGAGGCGCTCGACGCGGCCCGGCGGCGGCACGCGGAGCGCCCGGAGTTCGCCCGGGTGCTGCTGCGCTGTTCCTTCCTCGTGGACGGCGCCCCTGTCGGCACGCGCGACCACTCGACGGTCCAACTGGCCGAGGGCGGCACCGTAGAGGTGCTCCCGCCCTTCGCAGGAGGGTGACCCCGGCACCATGAGCAATCAGCCGCACCACGCGTACGAGCCCCGCGAGCCGTACGACCCGTACGAGCAGCGGGAGGGCTACGACCCCTACGGGCAGCAGCCCGGCCAGAGCGCCCCGCAGCCCCAGCAGGCACAGCAGCCCCAGCAGACCGGCTACGACGCCTACAACCCGTACGCCCCGTACGACCAGCAGGCCGCCGCCCAGGCGCATCAGGCCCAGCACCAGGCCCAGCAGGCGCAGCAGAACCGGCAGCCCGATCCCCATGCGTGGCCCACGACGCAGGGCGGGCAGCAGGGGTACGCGGCACAGCAGGAGCCGGTGACGCAGACCTGGCAGACCCCGACGTGGGACACCCAGACCTGGCAGCGGCCGGCGGAGCCCTCGCACGGCTCGCCGTGGCACGGTGCCCCGCTGCCGGAGGAGACGCCGGCCGGGCAGCCGGGCCGCGCGCACCCCGCGCCGGCGGACGGGCCTTCGGGTCAGGCCGGCCGGCACCGGGGCGCCCCCGCGGCCCCCGCCGCGCCCGAGCCGGACCCGGAGCCCGGGCCGGCCGCCGGGGAGCGGCCGCTGACGGCCGCGGAGAAGGCGAAGGCCGAGGGCCGCCCGCAGATCCTCTCGCCGGGCTTCCGGCCGGCCGTGCTGACGGCGGTGCTCTCGGCGCTGCTGGCGGTGGCCGCCCCGCTGGGGCAGCCGGCGCTGGCCGTGCCCGTCGTCCTGCTGCAAGCGGTGACCGCGGCCGGCTGGTTCCGGCTGAACGGCATGTGGCCGGCCCGGCAGGGCATCGCCCTGGCGTTCCTAGGCGGTGTGGTCGCCGACATCGGGCTGCTGGTCACGGACGAGGCGCAGGCGCCGACCGTGCTCATCGGCACGCTCGGGGTGTGGGTCCTGCTGACGATCGCGCTCCAGCTGCGCAGCCGCGCGGGGGCCGACGAGCGCCTGTACGGGCTGATGGTCGCCGGTGCCTCGGCGGCGCTCACCGTCGTCGCGGCCGGGCAGCTGGCCGCGGCGTCGGACGCCGTCGTGGTGGGGGCGGCGGGTGTCGCCGTGGCGGCGCTGGCGCGCGCGCTGCCGCTGCCCTCGCTGCTCTCCCCCGTGATCGCCCTGATCGCGGCGGCGGGCTCGGGGGTGGCGACCGGCCAGATCACCGGGCTGGGCGCGCAGGCGGCGCTGCTGGGCCTGGCGGCGGGCGTCTGCGCGCTGGTGGGCCTGCGCGCGGCGAGCTACGACTATCCCTCCCGTTTCGTGCACATGACGGCGGGCGTGGCCCTTCCGCTGGCGGCCGCGGCCCCGGCGGTCTACGTGCTCGGCAGGGCCCTGACCTGATCCGGCAGGCTGGGGAGGAAGGCGGTCCGTTCCACCGAGCGGGCCGCCTTCCGCGTTTTCCGGGCGGGGCCCGCAGCCCGCGGCTGTCACAGTCCCGTGACGTGACCGCGGGCACGCGCGCCCCGTGGCGCTCGTTGGGAGCAATTAGGCTCACCGCACCAACAAAGGGCCCCAGACCGCCTGAGACCCAGACCCGGGGGAGTGAGAAGAACACATGCGCGCCATACGGATAACCCTGATCCTCGCCGTCGTACTGGGGGCCCTCTTCGTGGCCGCCGACCGCATCGCGGTGTACTTCGCCGAGGATCAGGCCGCCGAGAAGATCCGCAGCAGCCAGAACCTCTCCGGCACCCCCGAGGTGTCGATCAAGGGCTTCCCCTTCCTCACCCAGATCGCGAGCTCCACCCTCGACGAGGTCGAGGTCAAGCTGGACGGCGGCATCACCGCCGGGGCCGGCGACCGCTCGATCAGGGTGTCGGGCTTCGACGCCACGCTGAAGAGCGTGAAGATCGACAGCAGCTTCAGCTCCGCCGTCGCCGACCGCGCCTCGGGCACCGCCCACATCACCTACGCGGACCTCACCAAGGCCGCCGCCGACCCCGGCGTGACCATCGCCTACGGCGGGCGCGACGAGGCGGGCAAGAGCCAGGTCAAGGTCACCGGGAAGACGACGGTGGCGGGGCAGCCCGTCGAGCGCAGCGTGCTCTCCACGGTGAGCGTCGAAGGCGGCGACACCGTCAAGGTCCGGGCGGACGAGGTGCCGGCGCAGGGCATCCCCGGCCTGGAGCAGGCGATCCGCGAGAAGATCGACTTCAACCGGAAGATCAGCGGTCTGCCCAAGGGCATCACGGTGGACAAGGTCACCACGACGCCCGAGGGGGTCGACATCACCCTCGGCGGCACCCGCGTCAACCTGGCCGGCTGACCCCGGCCGGTCCGTACGACGAGACGCGCACGTCCGCACCACAGGACGCCCGGGCACGCCCGGTCCGGAGGAGGCCCCGCCCGGCCCCCTCCCGGGCCGGGCGTCCCGCATTCCGGAAGATCTCGTCTCACTATTCAACACACCGGTGACAGGGCCGCCCGTCCGTCCCTACGATCGGTCCCATGAAGCGACAGGCGGACCTCACGAAGCGGCGGGCAGTCGACCTGTGCCGCGTCGCCGCCATGCTCTGTCGCCATGCCTGACGGGCGCCTTCGCACCCCGTCCGCTCCCCCTCGGCCATTCGAGGCCCTCCCGAAACACCCCGCTGTGTGGCACCGCGCGCTCTGACGCCGCGGCCACCGCATGTGCTCCCGCACATCCGCAACTGCCCCGGAGGAGAACAGCATGAGCCGCAGTGACGTCCTGGTGGACGCCGCCTGGGTCCTGGACCGCATCGACGACCCGAAGACCGTCCTCGTCGAGGTCGACGAGGACACCTCCGCGTACGACAAGAACCACATCAAGAACGCCGTCCGCATCGACTGGAAGACCGACCTCCAGGACCCGGTGCGCCGCGACTTCGTCGACCAGGCGGGCTTCGAGAAGCTGCTGTCGGAGAAGGGCATCGCCAACGACGACACGGTCGTCCTCTACGGCGGCAACAACAACTGGTTCGCCTCGTACGCCTATTGGTACTTCAAGCTCTACGGCCACAGGGACGTCAAGCTCCTGGACGGCGGCCGCAAGAAGTGGGAGCTGGACTCCCGCGACCTGGTGACGGAGGTCCCGCAGCGCCCGCGGACCGACTACAAGGCCCAGCCGCAGAACACGGCGATCCGCGCCTTCCGCGACGACGTGGTGGCGGCGATCGGCGAGCTCAACCTCGTCGACGTGCGCTCCCCCGACGAGTTCAGCGGCAAGCTGCTCGCCCCGGCGCACCTGCCGCAGGAGCAGTCGCAGCGCCCCGGCCACGTGCCGACCGCGCGCAACATCCCCTGGTCGAAGGCGGCCAACGACGACGGCACCTTCAAGTCGGACGACGAGCTCAAGGCGATCTACGAGGACGCCGGGATCGACCTGGCCAAGGACACCATCGCCTACTGCCGCATCGGCGAGCGCTCCGCGCACAGCTGGTTCGTGCTGCACGAGCTGCTCGGCCAGGCCAACGTCCGCAACTACGACGGCTCGTGGACCGAGTACGGCTCGCTGGTCGGCGTGCCGATCGCGCTCGGCGCCAACTGATCTCCCTCTCCCCTACGCCTCAAGGATCACTTATGTGTGGAGCAAAGGCCGGCGGCCCCGACGCCTCAACCGCCAAGCCGGGTGAGACCACCATCCAGGGTTCGGTGACCCTGGACGGCCACCCCGTGGCCGGCTACGTCCGCCTGCTGGACAGCACCGGCGAGTTCACCGCCGAGGTGCCCACCTCGGCCACGGGCCAGTTCCGCTTCTACGCCGCCAAGGGCGAGTGGACGCTGCGGGCGCTCGTCCCCGGCGGGAAGACCGCCGACCGCAAGGTCGTCGCCCGGGAGGGCGGCCTGGCCGAGGTCGCCATCGCCGTCTGACGCCGCCGCCCGGCGGGCGGACCCGAACGCCGGAAGGCCGCACCCAGGGGTTGGACGCCTTGCTGGGGGGTGCGGTCTTCCGTGCTGCCCGGCCGCGCCGCACGGGCCGTGACCGCCCGCCCGGCGCCGTCGTACCGTGGAAGCGTGTACACACGGCGCCGCCACCGGTACTTCGCCATGATGGGCGTCTGCATCGGCATGTTCGTCCTGGCGTGGGCCGTCGTGCGCCTGTGGTCGGTCCCGGCCGCGGTGGGGATGTGCCTGGTGGCGATGGTGATCCCGCCCGTCGCGGCGATCGTCGCCAACCGCCGGGGCCCGGACGACCGCTGGTGGGACGACCCGTCCGGGGACCCGAAGTCGGACGAGTGGTGGGACGAACTGGACGGCAAGCGGCGCCGTTAGCCTTCCGGCGGGTGGTGGGGTGCACCACCGCTGCGCGGCGGTGTCCTCAAGCGCCGGACGGGCTGGTTTCCGGGGGCACCCCCAGGACTCACCGGAAAGGCCCTCAGTACACCAGCGCCTGCACGCCCTCGCCCATGATCTCGCTGACGAAGACCTGTGCCCCGGCGATGCGCGCACCCTCGATGAGGTCCTTCTCCTCGATCTCCCGGCGCGCGGCGCACTGCGTGCACACCGTGATCATCCCGCCGCCCAGCCGGATGCCCTCGATGAGGTCGGGCAGCGGCGCCGCGTGCGGCAGCTCGAACTCCGCCGCCCGGCCCGGCAGCGCGAACCACGACGACTCCCCCGTCAGCCACAGCGACACCTCGACGCCGCTGGCGACGGCCACGGCCGCCACCGTGAACGCCTGGGAGCACCGCTCGGGCGCGTCCGCCCCCGCCGTCACCTTGATCACGAGCTTCTTGTACGCCATGCGATCACTGTAGGGCCCGGCCCCGGATCGCGGCCGGGCAGCACGATCGACCTCACAGCGCCGCCCCGGACACCTCCGACTAGACTCGGGACCGGTCCGTAACACCCTCACTCCGACCGAGGAGCGCGCTCGTGCTTGAGGCAGTCTTCACCACCCTGTTGGTCCTGGTCGTCGTCGGCGTTCTCGCCTTCTCCGCACTGACCTGGAAGAAGCTGTACCAGGGCCAGCGCTGACCCGGTCGCCGTCCGCAACCCCCCGCCTCCCACAGATCGCCTGAGCCCCCTCATGATCGAGATTCCGTCCGACCTCCACCCGGACCTCGTGCCCCTCGTCTTCCTCCTCGGCAAGTGGGAGGGCGCGGGCGTCGCCGACTTCCCCGGCGCCGAGAAGTGCAACTTCGGGCAGGAAGTCACCTTCACCCACGACGGCCGTGACTTCCTGGAGTACACCTCGCACAGCTGGGTGCTCGACGCCGAGGGCAAGATGGGCCGCCCCCTGGAGAGCGAGACGGGCTACTGGCGGATCGACAAGGACCGCAAGGTCCACGTCGTCATGGTCCGCGACCAGGGTGTCGCCGAGGTCTGGTACGGCGAGCTGGCCGACAAGAAGCCGCAGATCGACCTGGCCACGGACGCCGTCGCGCGCACCGAGGCCGCCGACCCCTACTCGGGCGGCAAGCGCCTGTACGGGTACGTCAAGGGCGATCTGATGTGGGTCGGCGAGAAGGCCACCCCCGAGGTGCCGCTGCGCCCGTACATGTCGGCACACCTGAAGAAGATCGCCGATCTCCAGGAGTGGGCCGCCAACCTGCCCGACGACATGCCGGACGGCGTCGCGTTCTTCAACCAGGACGGCACGCCCTACACCGGCTGACGCTCCCGTCACACCCGCAGCGTCCCGTGGGGGAAGTCCGGTCGAAATCCGGCGCTGACCCGCAACGGTAGGCGGAAGTACCTCTTCCGCGAGCCCGATCACCCACGGTGACGCAGACCCCGCACAACTCGCCGTGGACTGCGAGGGGACTCCCGGACGCAAGCGCTCCGCGGGCCGCTCCTTGGACGTATGACGTACGACGTACGCGTACGGGCCACGGCCCGAGGCGAAGGCGTACCCGTCCGTGGCGATCACCTCCCAGGCAGGCGTTTCCCGGCGAACCGGCGGGCCCCCGCCACCCCGGCGGCTGCCGGTGCCGCCCCTCGTCATCACCCTCGCCGCGGCCCTGGTGATCTCCGTGATCTGCGGGGTCGGCCTCGGCGCCGCGGGGGTGGGCTGGGGCGCGACCGTGCGCTACCTGCGGGCGGGCCTGACCGGGGCGACGCTGGCGCCCGACGAGGTCGCCGCGTACACCATCGTCTGGGAGCTGCGCTTCCCGCGGGCCCTGCTGGCCGCCGTCGTCGGCGCGGGCCTCTCCGCGATCGGCGTGGCCGTGCAGGCCATGGTCCGCAACGCCCTCGCCGACCCCTTCGTCCTCGGGATCTCCTCCGGCGCCGCCGTCGGCGCCAACGCCGTGCTGCTCTTCGGCGCGCTCGGCTCGCTGGGCATCTGGGCGCTGTCGGGGGCCGCGTTCGTCTCGGCGCTCGCCGCGATGCTGCTCGTCTACGCGGCCGCCCGCACCCCGCACGGCCTGACGCCGCTGCGGCTCGTGCTGACGGGCTCGGCCATGTACTACGGCTTCTCGGCGATCACCACGCTGATGGTCTTCAGCGCCGACCGGGGCGAGTCCGCCCGCTCGGCCATGATGTGGCTCCTCGGCAGCCTGGGCGGCGCCACCTGGTCCTCCGTGCCCATCGCCGCGGGCGCCGTGGCGGCCGGGCTCGGTTACCTGCTGTGGTCGGCGCGCAGCCTCAACGCGCTGGCCATGGGCGACGAGACGGCCGCGGCCCTGGGGGTGGACGCCGACCGGCTGCGCCGCAAGCTGTTCGTCGTCGCGGCCGCGGTCACCGGCGCCGTCGTCGCCGTCAGCGGCGCCATCGGCTTCGTGGGCCTGATGGTCCCGCACGTCACCCGCATGCTCGTCGGCGCCGACCACCGCCGGGTGCTGGCCGTGGCACCGCTGCTGGGCGCCGTGCTGCTGGTCTGGGTCGACATCGTCTCCCGGCTGCTGCTGGCCCCCGTCGAACTGCCCGTCGGCGTCATCACCGCGCTGATCGGCGTGCCGTGCTTCGTGGTGCTCATGCGCCGCCGGGGCTATGTCTTCGGAGGGGCGTGACCATGCGGGTCGACATCGAGGACCTGGCGGTCGACGTCGCCGGCACCCGGCTCGTGGAGAACATCGCCCTGCGGGCCGACAGCGGGCGCTTCGTCGGCCTGGTCGGACCCAACGGCAGCGGCAAGTCCACCTTGCTGCGCTGCGTCTACCGGGCCCTGCGGCCGGCCACCGGCACCGTGCGGGTGGACGGCGACGACCTGCACGCGCTCGGCGCCCGCGAGGGGGCCCGCAGGCTGGCCGCGCTGCCGCAGGAGTCGACGAGCGAGTTCGACTTCACGGCGGCCGAGGTCGTCGCGATGGGGCGGCTGCCGCACCAGAGCGCGGCCGGCCGGGTCACCGCCCTGGACACCGAGGTCTGCGCGAGGGCCCTCTCCCAGGTGGGCGCGGACCACCTCGCCGACCGGAGCTTCCCGACCCTGTCGGGCGGCGAGAAGCAGCGCGTGCTGATCGCCCGCGCCCTGGCGCAGCAGCCGAAGGTGCTGGTCCTGGACGAGCCGACGAACCACCTGGACATCGCCCAGCAGCTGGAGGTCCTGTCCCTGGTGCGCGGCGCGGGCCTCACGGTGCTGGCCGCGCTGCACGACCTGAACCTCGCCGCCACCCACTGCGACGTCCTCTACGTCATCTCGGGCGGCCGCATCGTGGCGTCCGGCCCGCCGGACACCGTCCTGACCGCCGGGCTGCTCGCCGACGTCTTCGGCGTACGGGCCTTCCGGGTGCCGCACCCGGAATCCGGCACCCCGCACCTGCTCTTCGACCGCCTCCCCGCTTCCTAAGGACCCGCCATGGCCGCCCGTGCCGTCCGTACCGCCCTCGCCTGCCTGACCGCCCTGGCCCTCGCCGGCTGCGGGGCGAAGGTCGCGGAGACCGACCAGACCGACAAGACCGACGCCAAGGCGACGGGCCACTACCCCGTGACCGTCGAGAACTGCGGGGTGAAGACGACGTTCGACAAGGCCCCGCAGCGGGTGGTGACCAACGACGTCGGCATCGCCGAGATCATGTTCGCGCTGGGCCTGGAAGACCACATGGCCGGATACGTGGCGCCGGATTACAAGGGCGACCGCGAGTCGGTGCCGTGGAAGGACGGCTACCAGAAGGTGAAGTGGCTGTCCAAGAAGGAGATCACCAAGGAGATCGTCCTCGACGCGAAGGCCGACCTCGTCTTCGCGGGCTGGAACTACGGCTTCGGCGAGGGCAACAACTTCACCCCCGACAGCCTCAAGAAGCTCGGCATCGGCTCGTACCTCCTGACCGAGTCGTGCCGCAACAACGGCAGCGCCAAGTCCCGCGGGGTGATGCCGCCGCTGGAGGCGCTCTACACCGACCTGGCGACGCTCGGGAAGGTCTTCGACGTCGAGGACCGGGCGGCAAAGCTCGTCGCCGGGTTCAAGAAGCAGGTCGCCGACGCGCAGGCGCGCATCCCCGCCGACGGGAAGAAGCCCAGCGTGTTCCTCTACGACGACGGCCGCGACAAGCCGCTGACGTCCGGGGTGTACGCCGGGCCGCACGACATCATCACCAAGGCCGGCGGCGACCACGTGATGAAGGACCTCAAGGACTCCTGGACGTCGGTCAGCTGGGAGACCGTCGTCGAGCGCGACCCGGACGTCATCGTGATCAACAACTACGGGGACGTGACCGCGGAGCAGAAGAAGGCGTTCCTGAAGTCCTACGGGCCGCTCGCGAACGTCTCCGCCGTCAAGAACGACCGCATCTTCGTCCTCGACTACGTCGACCTCGTGGAGAGCCCCCGCAACCCAGCGGCCATCGCCGCCCTGGCCGACTACCTGAAAGGGGTCCGCACCGGCTGAGGCTGCCTAGACTGGGGGCGTGGTGGACTCCGACTGGCAGAGCAATCTCCGAAAGCGCGGCTACCGGCTGACCCCTCAGCGCCAGCTCGTCCTGGAAGCGGTGGACCGGCTGGAGCACGCGACGCCCGACTCCATCCTCACCGAGGTGCGGCGCACCGCGGGCGGGGTCAACATCTCCACGGTCTACCGGACCCTGGAGCTGCTGGAGGAGCTGGGCCTGGTCAGCCACGCCCACCTCGGGCACGGCGCTCCCACGTACCACCTCGCCGACCGGCACCACCACATACACCTCGTCTGCCGGGACTGCACCGACGTCATCGAAGCCGATCTGTCGGTCGCCGAGCCGTTCACGGACCAGCTGCGGCGGACCTTCGGTTTCGAGACGGACATGAAGCACTTCGCGATCTTCGGGCAGTGCGGGAAGTGCTCCGCGAAGCGCCCTTCCGGGGAGCCGGCGCACGGGTCGTAGGCTGGTGCGCATGCCGCGCGAATCGAAAGCCAGCCCGCTGTTGTCGCTGCCCGGTGCCGTCGCCGCCGAGAGCCCCGACGAAGGTGTCGCCGCACACTACGGCGACCTCTTCCGGGAACAGCGCTCCCTCGCCGCCGGAACCGGCTTCGTCGACCTCTCGCACCGTGGTGTCGTCACCGTCACGGGGCCCGACCGGCTGAGCTGGCTGCACCTGCTCATCACCCAGCACGTGAGCGAGCTGCCCGCCGGGCAGGCCACGGAAGCGCTGATCCTCTCCGCCAACGGGCACATCGAGCACGCCCTGTACCTGGTGGACGACGGGTCCACCACCTGGATCCACGTGGAGCCGGGCACCCAGGCGGAGCTCATCGCCTACCTGGAGAGCATGAAGTTCTTCTACCAGGTCGAGGTCGCCGACCGGACGGACGAGCTCGCCGTCGTCCACCTGCCGGCCGGCTCGATCGCGGCGGTCCCCGAGGGCGTCACGGTCCGCGAGACGGCGCACGGGCGGGACCTGTTCCTGCCGCGCGAGACCCTGGAGTCCTTCGCCTCCTCGCACGGCCCGGCGGCGGGCGTCCTCGCCTACGAGGCGCTGCGCGTCGAGGCGCACCGCCCCCGGGTGGGCCTGGAGACCGACCACCGCACCATCCCCCACGAGCTGGGCTGGATCGGCACGGCCGTGCACCTGCAGAAGGGCTGCTACCGGGGACAGGAGACGGTCGCCCGCGTCCACAACCTGGGCAAGCCGCCGCGCCGCCTGGTCTTTCTCCACCTCGACGGCAGCGAGGTGAAGCTGCCGGGCCACGGCACGCCGGTCCGCCTGGCGGCGGACGGCCCCGAGGGCCGCCAGCTGGGCTTCATCACGACGTCGGCCCGCCACCACGAGCTGGGCCCGATCGCCCTGGCCCTGGTGAAGCGGAACGTGCCGCTGGACGCGCCGCTGATCGCGGACGCGACGGCGGCGGCGCAGGAGGTCGTCGTCGAACCGTGACGCTGCCGCTTGGGCTTGAGGGGTACGGGCCTGTGGACCCTCGGGTTTGAACGGTTGCCGGCCCTACGCCTGCGCGGCGGGCGGCTTGCCGGGCCCGGCCGGGGGCCGTCCGGCACCGCCGGGCTGGTGGCGACGTGGCTGCTCACCGTCGCGGCGGAGAGAGGTCGCCCGCCTGACAGGCGAAAGGGCTGCGCCCCCGGCCGGAGGCCGCCCCGCACCGCCGGGCCGGTAGCGACGTGGCTGCTCACCGTCGCGGCGGAGAGAGATTGCCCGCCTTACAGGCGAAAGGGCTGCGCCCCCGGCCGGAGGCCGCCCCGCCCTCTAGACCTCGATCAGGATCGTGAACGGGCCGTTGTTCGTGAGGGTCACCTTCATGTCCGCTCCGAAGCGGCCCGTCTCCACCTGCGCTCCCAGCGCGCGGAGCTGCGTCACCACCTCGTCCACCAGCGGTTCCGCCACCCCGCCGGGCGCCGCCGCGTTCCACGTGGGGCGGCGGCCCTTGCGGGCGTCACCGTAGAGAGTGAACTGGGAGATCACCAGCAGCGGCGCCCCCACGTCCGAACAGGATTTCTCGTCCTCCAGAATCCGTACGGACCACAGCTTGCGCGCCAGCTGCGCGGCCTTCTCCGGGGTGTCCTCGTGCGTCACTCCGACGAGCACGCACAGCCCTTGTCCGATGATCTCGCCGACCGTCTCGCCGCCCACGACGACGGCCGCCCCGTCCACTCTCTGCACCACTGCACGCATACGGACCATGATGCCCTGCGTCCATCCAGGGCCGTTCGGGTGCCGAGACCCTGCGCCCGGGCCTCACGGAGTGGCACGATGCGTGCAGGCGGTGCTCCATGCGGGCAACGTGACCCGGACGCGGCCCGCCCGAGGGGAACGGAACAGCATGACCACACCCATTGAGGACGGCCCCATGCTCAAGGCAGCCGACAGCCTGCACCCCAGGCCGCCCAGCCAGCGCACCGGCCGGCAGGCGGACGTGCCCGGGCGGGGGCTGTCCGAGCTGCGCCTCCCCGAGGTGCGCGTCCTGCGCCGGAACGCGCAGCAGGACGAGGCGGACCTCAGCTACGTGCGGCGCCTGCTCCAGGGCCGCATCGACATCCTGCGGGCCGAGCTGGCCCGGCGCGCCGCCCCCGACTCCCCCGTCATGGCCCGGCTCGTCGTCGACCGGCTCTCGGAGATCCTCGCGGACGGGCCCTCCACCCAGCGCTCCTCCGCCCGCCATGTGACGCTGGGGACCCCGCACAGCGAGGAGTACCGGCGGCTGGCCGAGGACATGCTGTCCGAGGTCGAGCTGTCCGACCTGGGCGCCCGCACCGATCAGGAGCTGCACGAGGGCATGCGCCGCCTCGTCTCCTACGAGCGCCAGGTCTCCGTGCGCCGCCAGCAGCTCCAGCGGACCGCCGACGATTGCAGTGCCGAGATCGCCCGCAGGTACCGTGAAGGAGAAGCACAAGTAGACGACCTCCTCGCGTGATCCACCGGGGGCGGTCCGCACCACCTCCCCCGGAAGGCCGACGATGACCTCCTCCACCCCTCTCGCCGCCGCAGCCACGGACGCCCCCATACCCCCGGTCCTCGCCGAGGTCGTCCGCTCCGGCTTCGTCGAGGGCCACCACCGGGGCTCGCTGGTGGTCCTGGCGGCCGACGGCAGCGTGGAGCTGGCGCTGGGCGACGTGGACTCCCCCGTCTACCCCCGTTCCGCGAACAAGCCGATGCAGGCGGCCGCCGTGCTGCGCGCGGGCCTGGAGCTGTCCGGGGAACGGCTGGCCCTGGCGGCCGCCAGCCACTCCGGAGAAACGTTCCACCTGGACCTGGTGCGGAAGATGCTCGCCGAGTTCGGCGTCGCCGAGGGCGATCTTCAGACCCCGCCGGACCTGCCGTACGACCCCCAGGAGGCGGAGCACTACCTGGCGGCCGGGCACGTCCGTGACCGGGTCACCATGAACTGCTCCGGCAAGCACGCCGCCATGATCGCCGCCTGTGCCGCGAACGGCTGGCCGGTGGAGAGCTACCTCGCGCCCGAGCACCCCCTCCAGCGGCTGACCGTCGAGGTCGTGGAGGAGGCGAGCGGCGAGCGCGTCACCCACGTGGGCACGGACGGCTGCGGCGCGCCGCTGCTGGCCCTGTCCCTGACCGGCCTGGCCCGGGCCTTCCGCGCCTTCGTCCTGGCCGGCCCGGGCACGGCGGAGCGCCGGGTCGCGGACGCGATGCGCGCCCACCCGGAGTACGTGGCGGGCACCCGCCGCCCCGACACCTGGCTGATGTCCGAGGTGCCGGGCGTGCTGGCGAAGATGGGCGCCGAGGCCGTCCAGGCCGTGGCCCTACCGGACGGCCGCGCTCTGGCCTTCAAGATCGACGACGGCGCCGCCCGCGCGACGGGCCCGGTCCTGGCCCGCACCCTGGAGATCCTGGGCGTGGACGCCCCCGTGGTGACCCGCATAGCCGAGGCCCCCCTCTACGGCGGCGCCCACCGGGTAGGAGAAATCCGCGCGGCGTTCTAAAAAACAGCCGCACCACAGAGGGTTTTTCCCCACCCACTCACGCGAGGGGGGGGCTGCGGGGGCGGGTTGTCGGGGCGTAAAGCGAAGCAGCCCCGACAAC